>CASEIS010000026.1 GCA_949287895.1 uncultured Bacillota bacterium | reverse complement strand
CCCCCCTTCGGCGTCTCAAAATGTTGCGGGCGATCAGCGGCTCTCCTCCGCGCAGCGGCGGAAGAGTTCGTCCCACGCAGGGAAGCGCCGCCGCAGCGAGATGGGCTTGCCGCTCCCGTCGATGAAGCAGTGCGCGCTCGTTCCGCGCGCCCGCAGCGTCCCGTCCGGGCCGACCATCTCGTAGACGAGCTCGAAGCGCACGCCCGTATAGCGCGCCAGCCGCGTGCGGATCTCGACCGTCTCGGCAAAGCGGGTCATCCCCTTGAACTCGCACTGCACGGACAGCACGGGGCTGAGCACACCTTCTTCTTCCATTTTATCGTAGCCCAAGCCCATCTGCTCGAGCAGGTCCACGCGCGCCTCCTCCATCCAGCGGATATAGTTGGAGTGGTGCACGATCTTCATGGTATCTGTCTCGTAATACTGCGCCTTGTGGCGGTAGGGTGCAAATTCCACGCCGCTCGCCTCCCGTTTTTCGCCTATTATAGCACGCCCGCGCCGCGCTGTCAATATCGCCCGCGCGCGGGGGCGGGATTTTGTTGACGAAGCGCCCGCTTTGTGGTACAATTTGCGCTGAAAAATACGAGCAAAGCGGCGCGCCCGCGGCTTTTGCCGCGGGCGGGCGCCGCGCGGAGAAAACTACGATGTACAGCGGCGTTTCGACCTCCTGCCTCTTCATGCGGGAGATGAATGAGGACGCGCTCACCGTGCTCAACGGCCTCGGCGTGCGCGCGACGGAGATCTTTTTGACCACCTTTTCCGAATACACGCAGGAGTTCGCGCAGCTGCTGCGCGAACGGAAGGGGAACTTGCACGTCCACTCGGTACACGTGCTCAACACCCAGTTCGAGCCGCAGCTGTTCGGCGGCCACCCGCGCGCCCGCGCAGACGCCTTTCGCCTGCTGCACGAGGCGATGGCCGCGGCGCACACCTTCGGCGCGGGGCACTACACCTTCCATGGCATCACCCGCCTCAAAAAGAACAGCGCCCCCGCCGACCCCGCCCGCCTCGCGCCCTCCTTCCGCGCCATCCTCGACGCCTGCGCCGAGCACGGCGTGCGGCTGTGCCTGGAAACGGTGCACTGGGCGCTGTACAACAAGCCCGGGCTGTTCCGCCCCCTCGTCTCCGCCTGCCCGGACCTAATGGGCGTGCTCGACGTCAAGCAGGCCCGCCTTTCGGGCTACCCGTACCCCATGTATATCAAGGACATGGAGGGGCACATCGCGCACGTCCACCTCTCCGACGTAGACGCGCGCGGCCGCATCTGCCTGCCGGGGCAGGGGATCTTCGACTTTGAAGAGTGCCTGCGCCGCCTCAAAGACGCCGGCTTTGACGGCACCGCCATCATCGAGGTGTACCCCGACAATTATAAGGAGTACGCCGAGCTGAAGCGCGCCTGCGACTACATCGACGAACTCATCTACAAGATCGGTTAGCGGTTTAACAAAAAACCCGCCTTTTGGGCGCGGAAGGGGCGTTCGGCGGCCTTTCGGGCGCATTTCGTACAATTTTTTTACAAATCGCGCGACAGATTCGTTTGACAGAAAAGCCCTTTTGCATTACAATATTAAACGGTAAAAAACGGAAATAGCACAGGCGCGGCGAACTGCCGCCATGGTCTGAAGGAAACGGAGGTTTTTATGAACACAAGGAGCAAAGAGTGGCGCAACAGCATGCGCCTGACCGTCAACTATAACTACATGATGAAGAAGTTTATCGGTGAAGACGGCTTCAAGGACGCGGACCTCTCCGCAATGAAAGAGGAGGCGGCAAACGCCTTTTCGTACGTCAAGGAAAACCGCGGCAAGGGCATGATGGGCTGGACCGAGCTGCCCTATAACCAGAAGGAGATCGTCGACGACATCCTCGCCACCGCGAAAGAAGTGCGCCGCAAGTTCAAGTATTTCGTCGTTCTCGGCATCGGCGGCAGCGCCCTCGGCCCCATCGCCGTGTTCAACGCGCTCTGCCATCTGCACTACAACGACCTCGCGCCCTCCAAGCGCCGCGGCCCCAAATTCTACGTCGAAGACAACGTCGACCCCGAGCGCATGCAGGCACTGCTCGACGTCATCGAGCCGGAAAAGACCTGCTTCAACGTCATCACCAAGTCGGGCGCGACCAGCGAAACGATGGCGCAGTACCTGATCATCAGCGACATCCTCAACAAGGCGCTGGGCGACAAGGCGAACGAGCACATCATCGCCACCACCGACTGCGCGAAGGGCAACCTCATCAAGCTCGCCAAGCAGCACGGCTATAAGACCTTCTACATCCCCGACGGCGTCGGCGGCCGCTTCTCCGAGCTGTGCCCCGTCGGCTTGCTCCCGGCAGCCGTCCTCGGCCTCGACATCAAGCTGATGCTCGCGGGCGCCGCCTATATGGACGGCATCTGCAATCGCCCCTCCATCGCCAAGAACCCCGCGCTCGCCTGCGCGGTGCTGCAGGTCGCGGCGATGCGCCGCGGCAAAAACGTCGGCGTCATGATGCCCTATGCCGACAGCCTCAAGCTGATGGCAGACTGGTACTGCCAGCTGTGGGCGGAGAGCCTGGGCAAAAACGTCACGCTGGACGGCAAGCCCTGCAACGTCGGCCAGACCCCCGTCAAGGCGCTGGGCGTCACCGACCAGCACTCGCAGGTGCAGCTGTACACCGAGGGCCCCTTCGATAAGGTGGTCACCTTCCTCTCCGTCGGCAACTACCGCACCGAGTTCGATATCCCGCACGGCTGCGAGGATATCCCCGACGTCGCCTTCCTCGGCGGCCACACGATGAACGAGCTGATCGCCGCAGAAAACAAGGCGACGGCGTACGCGCTCGCCAAGGCGGGCCGCCAGAATTACACCGTGCTGCTGCCCGCCGTCAACGAGTTCACCCTCGGCCAGCTGATGTTCCTCTTCGAGCTGCAGACGGCGTACGCGGGCGCGATGCTCAACATCGATACCTACAACCAGCCGGGCGTCGAGGCGGGCAAACAGGCTACCTACGCGCTGCTCGGCAAAAAGGGTTATGAAGCCAAGCGCGAAGAGCTGGACAACGCCCCCGCCGAAGAGGAAAAGTACACCGTATAATGCGGCGCGGCATCTGAACAGACAGTAATACAAAAAAAGACGGCGGGCGCCCCTCGGGGCGCCCGCCTTTGCGCGCCCGCGGCGCTGCGAGAACGTAGGCAAAAGGGCGGGTTTCACCGCGCGGGCGGGTGAGAGGCGCGCGGCGGGGCGGAAAAACGGACGGGTGCGCATATCGGCATGTGTCGGCGGAGCGGATATCCTGCAAACTTTTCCCTTCTTCGCCGCAAACAGACAAGAATTGCGCGCGCACACGCGCTACAATGGTAGAGTAAAAAAATCATTCGAGGGCAAAGGACGTGGCGCGCAAAATTGTGATCACATCGGGCAAGGGCGGCGTGGGCAAGACGACCGTCGCCGCCAACCTCGGCATGCGGCTCTCCATGATGGGGGAGCGCGTCGTGCTGGCGGATACCGATTTCGGGCTGACCAACATCGACGTCGTCTGCGGCGTGGAAAACAGGATCGTCTACGACATCGTGGACGCGATCGAGGGGCGCTGCCGCCCCAAACAGGCGCTCGTGCAGCACCCCGATTACCCCAACCTGTTCGTCCTCGCCTCCAACCATACCGACCCGAACAAGTACATATCCCCGCAGACGGTCCGCCTGATCCTCGACAATCTCGCTCCCCGCTTCGATTATATCCTCATCGACTCGCCCGCCGGCATCGACAGCGGCTTTCACCGCGCCGCCGCCTCCGCCGAGGAGGCCATCGTCGTCACCACGCCGCACATCTCCTCGCTGCGCGACGCTGACAAGGTCATCTCCGTGCTGCAGAGCTACCGCATGCGCAGCGTCGACCTCGTCATCAACATGGTGCGCGGCGACCTCGTCGTCGACGGCGAGATCCTCTCCCCGAGCGAGATCTCCGAGGCGCTCAACCTGCCGCTGCTCGGCATCATTCCGCAGGAAGACGGCGTCTTTCTCGGCGAGCGCGGCGGCAGCGGTGACGCGCAGAAGGCCTTCCGCATGCTCGCGGGCAACATCGTCAACGGCACGCGCAAGCTGTACAACGTCACCAACAAGTACGACGGCTTTTTCGGCAGCATCCGCCGCAGCCTAAAAAAGAGCCTGTGATATTTTTTCGGGAAGAAGTTCCGCCGCGGCCGCAGCCTTTCGCCGCGCGCGGGCGGGCCGCATGCCGTGCGGCCGAAGGAGGGGAAGGATGCGCCGCCTGACAGACAACGCCGTGCGCGCCAAACACATTTTAGAGCGGGAGGGCGCGCCCCTCCCGCCCGACTGCGAGCAGATGCTCGCGCGCGACCTCGAGCGGGTGCTCGCCGGCTACTTCGACCTCGCCGCCCCCGTGCAGGTCAACATCGCCCGCGAGGGCTGCTACGTCGTCACCGTGCGCGCCGAGGCCTCCCGCCCCCGCCCCTGCAGCGTCGTGCGGTAGCCGTCGTTGTGGCGGTTTGTGTAAAAAATTCTGCATTTTGCACAATATATTGTGGGTTTTGCTCCTATTGTTGCAAATGCTACAGTAATTTTCAGCAGACGTGCTATAATAGTACCATACGAAAAAATTTACCAGAGGGAAGAGAGATGCAGGTCATCAAGAGAGACGGAACGGTCGTCGAGTACGACCGTGCGAAGATCGCCATCGCGATCGGCAAGGCAAACGCGGAGATGGAGGCCAAAGAGCGCGCTTCGGGCGCGGAGATCGAGGCCATCCTCGCCTATATCGAGGGGAAAAAGAAGAAGCGCATGCTCGTGGAGGACATCCAGGACATCATCGAAGAGAAGCTGATGGAGCAGGGTCACTACGCGCTCGCCAAAACGTACATCATCTACCGCTACAACCGCGCGCTCGTGCGCAAGGCGAACACGACGGACGAGGCCATCCTCAGCCTCATCAGCAACTCGAATAAGGACGTGATGGAGGAGAACTCCAACAAAAACGCGCTCGCCGCGGCCACCCAGCGCGACCTCATCGCGGGCGAAGTGTCCAAAGACCTCACCCGCCGCATCCTGCTGCCCGAAAAGATCTCGAAGGCGCACGACGAGGGCGTCCTGCACTTCCACGACGCCGACTACTTCGTGCAGCCCATCTTCAATTGCTGCCTCATCAACATTTCGGATATGCTCGACAACGGCACCGTCATGAACGGCAAGCTGATCGAGAGCCCCAAGAGCTTCCAGGTCGCCTGCACGGTGGTCACGCAGATCATCGCGGCGGTCGCCTGCTCGCAGTATGGCGGGCAGTCGGTGGATATGCGCCACCTCGGCAAATACCTGCGCAAGAGCCGCGACAAGTTCGAAAAGCACTTCCGCGAGACCTGCCCCGAGCTGACCGACGAAGAGGTGGATAAGCTGGTCGCCGACCGCATCAAAGACGAGCTCAAGAGCGGCGTGCAGACCATCCAATACCAGATCAACACTCTGATGACGACCAACGGCCAGTCGCCCTTCGTCACCCTCTTCCTCTACCTCGATAAAGACGACGAGTACCTCGAAGAGAACGCGATGATCGTCACCGAGATCCTGCGCCAGCGCTACGAGGGGATCAAAAACGAAAAGGGCGTATACATCACCCCCGCCTTCCCCAAGCTCGTGTACGTGCTTGACGAGATCAACTGCCTCAAGGGGGGCAAGTACGACTACGTCACCGAGCTCGCCGTCAAGTGCTCCTCCAAGCGGCTGTACCCCGATTACATCTCCGCCAAAAAGATGCGCGAGATCTACGAGGGCAACGTCTTCAGCCCCATGGGGTGCCGCTCCTTCCTCTCCCCGTGGAAGGACGAAAACGGCAACTATAAGTTCGAGGGCCGCTTCAACCAGGGCGTCGTCTCCATCAACCTCCCGCAGATCGGCATCATCGCCAAGGGGGATGAGGACAAGTTCTGGAAGCTGTTCGACGAGCGGCTCGAGCTGTGCCGCGAGGCGCTCATGTGCCGCCACCGCGCCCTGCTCGGCACCAAGAGCGACGTCTCTCCCATCCACTGGCAGTACGGCGCCATCGCCCGCCTCGAAAAGGGCGCGGTCATCGACGACCTGCTCAAGGGCGGCTATTCCACCCTCTCGCTCGGCTATATCGGCCTGTATGAAGTGACCAAGCTGATGACGGGCGTCTCGCAGACGGATCCGAAGGGGGAGGAATTCGCGCTGCGCGTCATGCAGCATATGCGCGACGCGACCGACCGCTGGAAGATGGAGACCGGCCTCGGCTTCGCGCTGTACGGTACCCCGGCCGAGTCGCTGTGCTACCGCTTCGCCCGCATCGATAAGGAGCGCTTCGGCACCATCGAAGATGTCACCGACAAGGGCTACTACACCAACTCGTACCACGTCGACGTGCGCGAACATATCGACGCCTTCTCCAAGTTCTCCTTCGAGTCGCAGTTCCAAAAGATCTCTTCGGGCGGCTGCATCTCGTACGTCGAGATCCCGAATATGCAGAACAACCTCGAGGCGATGCAGGAGATCGTCAAGTTCATCTACGACAACATCCAGTACGCCGAGTTCAACACAAAGAGCGACTACTGCCACGTCTGCGGCTGGGACGGCGAGATCATCATCAACGACGACAACGAGTGGGAGTGCCCCAACTGCCACAACAAGGACCACCGCAAGATGAACGTCACCCGCCGCACCTGCGGGTACCTGGGCGAAAACTTCTGGAACCTGGGCAAGACCAAAGAGATCAAGGCGCGCGTCCTGCACCTGTAAGCGGGCGCGCCTGCCGCCGCGCCGGCGCGGCGGCAAAATTTTTGCAAAAAATTCCCCAACGCTGTTGAAATGGGCGGGGAACTGTGCTACAATAAAGGAGAAGGGCGCCGCGGCGCCGCACATGAATTACGCCAACATCAAAAAATACGACGTCGCCAACGGCGTGGGGGTGCGCGTGTCGCTGTTCGTCAGCGGCTGCACACACCGCTGCAAGGGCTGCTTCAACGCCGAGGCGTGGGACTTTGCCTACGGGCAGCCGTACACCGAGGAGACGCAGCGCGAGGTGCTCGACGCCGTCGACAAGAGCTACATCGCGGGGCTGTCCCTTTTGGGCGGCGAACCTTTCGAGCCTTGCAACCAGCGCGCCCTGCTGCCGCTGCTGCGCGCCTTCCGCGCGCGCTTCCCGCAAAAGAGCGTCTGGTGCTACACCGGCTACACGCTGGATACAGACCTCGCCCCGGGCGGGCGGGCGCACTGCGAGGCGACGGACGAGCTGCTCTCGCACATCGACATCCTCGTCGACGGCGAGTTTATAGAGGAAAAAAAGGACCTGAAGCTGCGCTTCCGCGGCTCTTCCAACCAGCGCATCATCGACCTGAAGCGCACGCGCGCCGCAGGGGAGTTGCGTTTGTGGAAGGACGGCGCCTATTAAGCGGCTGAGCGGGCCGCCCGCCCCGTATGCGGGCGAAAGGGGATATCTATGCAAAAGATCGCAGTCAAGATCAAAAAGCTGATGCCGGACGCCAAGCTGCCCACCTACGGCAGCGCCTGCGCGGCGGGCGCGGACCTGTACGTCTATAGCGACCACGCCGTGCGCATCGGGCCGCGCGAGACGGCCGTCATCCACACCGGCCTCGCCTGCGAGATCCCCGAGGGGTACGTCGGCCTCATCTGCGCGCGCAGCGGGCTGGCGAGCAAAAAGGGCCTTGCGCCCGCCAACAAAGTGGGCGTCATCGACAGCGACTACCGCGGCGAGCTGCGCGTGGCGCTGCATAACCACTCCAAGTACGAGCAGAACATCGAGCCGGGCGAGCGGGTGGCGCAGCTGCTCATCATCCCGTATTACATGGCGGACTTCGAAGAGGCGGACGTCCTGTCCGATACCGCCCGCGGCGATGGCGGCTTCGGCTCCACCGGCCGCGGCTGAAACACCTCCCGCAAGGGAGAAAGACGCGCTCATGCTCCCCGTGCGGGAGCTCGGCATACAGAATAAAATTCAAAAAAGGAGAAGGACATGGCAAAGTACGTTTGCAGCGTTTGCGGCTACGAGTATGACGAGGCTACGGGAGATCCCGACAACGGCATCGCCCCCGGCACCAAGTGGGAAGACATCCCCGAAGATTTCACCTGCCCGCTCTGCGGCGTGGGCAAAGACCAGTTCAACAAAGAGTAAGAGGCGCGGGGCGATTTTTTCAAAAATCGCCCCCGTTTCGTTTGACAAACGCCGCGAGGAGTGGTATAGTATAGAAAATTTATCGAAACCGATGAGGCAGAAGAGTAACGCATCTTCGCAATTTTCAGAGAGCTTTTGGTTGGTGGAAAAGAGCAGTTGCCGATGCGCGAATGGGCTGCCGAGGGCATCTTCGAGCCTGCTTTGGCAGGGGTAGCGGATGACGCGGCTCTCGCGTTACAGGGAGGGGATATAACCTTTTCTCGCAAGAGAAGGGCGTATCTGCAACGAGGCGGCAGCTTTTCTGCCGTAAATTCGGGTGGCAACACGGTTCATTCGTCCCGAGAATGAGCCGTGTTTTTTTATTTGCCCGCGCCCTCGGGCGCAAATTTCGTCTCCAAAGGAGGAACCTACCATGAAAAAGTTTTTTGCCGTGCTTCTCGCCGTGCTCTCGCTCGGGCTGCTCTCCGTCGGCTTTGTCGGCTGCAGCGGCGGGCAGGTGACCATCGGCGTGCTGCAATATGCCGAACACGGCTCGCTGGATAACTGCTACCAGGGCATCCGCGAGGGGCTTGCCGAGCGCGGCTATACCGACGTCAACTACGTCTTCTACAATGCCAAAGGCAACGATTCGAACGACACGACGTACGCGAGCACCCTCATCAACATGATGCCCGACGTCGCCGTCGGCATCGCGACGCCCTCCGCCTACGCCCTCGCCAACGCGGCCAAGGGGGATATCCCCGTCGTGTTCACCGCCGTCTCCGAGCCGGAGGCGGAAGGCGCAAACTTCACCGCCTTCGACAACGTGACCGGCTCGTCTGACAAGCTCCCCGTCGAAAACCAGATCGACCTCATCAAGGCCTTCCTCAACAAGGGGGATGAGACGGTCAAGATCGGCATCCTCTACACCCGCACCGAGGCCAACTCCGTCGCCAACATCGCCGAGTTCGAGGCGCTCGCCGCCGAAAAGAACGTGGAGATCTGTACCGCCGCCGTCAACACCGCCAACGAGATCCCCTCCGCCATCGATACGCTGCTCGCGCAGGGTGTCGACTGCTTCAACAATTTGACGGACAACACCGTCGTGCAGAACCTCGAAACGCTGCTCGACAAGGCGAACGGCGCAGGCGTGCCCGTGTTCGGCAGCGAGATCGAGCAGGTCGAAAAGGGCTGCGTCGCCAGCTGCTCGCTCGATTACGTCGAGCTGGGCCGCCGGACGGGCTACATGATCGCCGATATCCTCGGCGGCAAGAGCGCAGACGACATCCCGTACCTCTACCTCACCGACGGCTACACCGTCGACTATAACTCGGCCGCCTGCGCCAAGTTCGGCATCGAGCTGCCCGCATCCTACGCGGACGCCAACGACGTCGCGTAACATTCCGGCCCGCCCGCATGTGCGGGCGAGGGGCGGCCGCTTCGACGCAAAAAAGCGGCCGCGCCGCCGCGGGGCGCGCTCCCGCGGCAAAAACTCGACAAGAAGGTAACCTATGTTTTTTCTCAATCAGGCTGGCACCGTGCTGGAGATGGGCTTCATCTACGCGGTCGTCGCGCTGGGCGTCTACATCACCTATAAGATCCTCGACTTCCCCGACCTGTCGGTAGACGGCACCTTCCCCCTCGGCGGGGTGGTGTTCGCCGTCCTGCTGACGGCGGGCTGCCCGTGGCCGGTCGCCATGCTCGCCTCCTTCGCGGCGGGCTGCCTCGCGGGGCTGGTGACGGGCGTGCTGCACGTCAAGCTCAAGATCAACGGGCTGCTCGCGGGCATCATCACCATGACGGCGCTGCTCTCCGTCAACTACCTCATCGCGGGCGGGCCGATGGTCTCCTTTTCGCAGGAGAGCACCATGCTGCAGAACGGGCTGACCGACGGGCTCCCCCGCCTCGGTTCCGCCTATGTGCAGGTGGCGTTCACCCTGCTGCTGCTCGCGGCGTGCAAGGTGCTGCTCGACCTGTTTTTAAAGACGAAGAGCGGCTTTTTGCTGCGCGCCACCGGCGACAACCCGCAGATGGTCACCCAGCTGGGCAAAAATATCGACAACTACAAGATGCTCGGCCTCTCGCTCGCCAACGGGCTGGTCGCGTTGGCGGGCAGCCTGTATTGCCAATACAATTCGGTGTTCAACAGCAGCATGGGCACGGGCACCGTCGTCATCGCCCTCGCCTGCGTCATCATCGGCTGCGTCATCGCCAAGCACATCCGCGTCATGAAGGACACGACGGGCGTCATCATCGGCGCGGTCATCTACTACGCCATCCTCACCGTCGCCATGCTGTTGCTGGGCAGCGACTACACGCAGCTGATCGTCGCCGTGCTCTTCGTGCTCGTGCTCGTGTTCGATTCCGGCCTGATCGGCAGGGCGGTCAAAAAATTGTTCCGCAGGAAGAAGGAGGGCGGCGATGTTAGAGCTTAAAGGCATCCGCAAAGTTTTCAACAAGGGCACCCCGGACGAATCGGTGCTCTTCGATAACTTCAACTTTTCCGTCGAGGAAGGGGAATTTGTCTCTATCGTCGGGTCCAACGGCTCGGGCAAGACGACGCTTTTGAACCTCATTGCGGGCAACATGCAGCCGGAAGCGGGGCACATCCTGCTGCGCGGCGAGGACATCACCTCTCAAAAAGAATTTGTGCGCGCCCGCCGCATCGGCCGCGTCTTTCAGGACCCCGCCCTCGGCGCGGCGGGGCACATGACCATCGCCGAAAACATGGCCATCGCCGAAAACAAGGGCAGCCCGTACGGCCTTGCGGCGGGGCTCAATAAAAGGCGCATCGCCGCCTACCGCGACCTGCTCCACCCCCTCGGGCTGGGGCTGGAAGACCGCATGAACGTCCCCGTCGGCTCCCTCTCGGGCGGCCAGCGGCAGGTGCTCGCCCTGCTGATGGCGACCATGACCCCCCTCGACGTGCTGCTGCTCGACGAGCACACCGCCGCCCTCGACCCCAAGACGGCGGAGCAGACGATGGAGCTGACCGACCGCATCGTGCGCGAAAAGAAGCTGACCACGCTGATGGTCACTCACAACCTGCGCTTTGCCGAGCGGTACGGCACCCGCCTGTGCATGTTCGACAAGGGGCACGTCGTCCTCGATGCGGCGGGGGAAAACAAGGCCGCGCAGAAGGTAGACGACCTGCTCGCCCTCTTCAACGAGATCTCCATCGAGTGCGGCAACTGACCGCCTCCGCTGCAACAAAAAAGGCGCGGCGCGCAATTTTTGCGCGCCGCGCCACCTTTTGCCCGCCAATTTCTGTTTTGCCCGCCCGTTTGTGCGCTTTGCCGCGCGGGCGGGCGCGAAGAGTTTTACTTTTTGCCGCCGTTGTGGTATAATAACGGCGTATTTTTTTCAGGAAAGAGAGGAAGAACCATGCAAAAGGTCAAAATTTCGCTCGCGGGCGATCTGGGCAGCGGCAAGTCTACCGTCGGCAAGATCCTCGCCAAAAAGCTGGGCGCAGAGGTGTATTCGACGGGCACCATCCAGCGGCGCATCGCCGAGGAGATGGGCATGACCACCCTGCAGCTCAACCAATACATGGAGACGCACCCCGAGATCGACGGCAAGATCGACGACGGCCTGCGCGCCCTCGAAGGGGAGGACGCCCGCCTCGTCATCGATTCGCGCATGGCGTGGCACTTCGTGCCCTCCTCCTTCGCCGTGTACATGGCGGCGGACGCTTACGTCTCGGCCGAGCGCATCCTCAAGGCCGGCCGCTCGAGCGAGCCCTTCTCCTCAGTGGAGGAGGCGGTGCGCTCTATCGCCGACCGCCGCGCCAGCGAGATGCGCCGCTACGGGCAGCTGTACGGCGTCAACATCAAGGACATGGAAAACTACGACTACGTCGTCGATACTTCCTACGTCTCCCCCGAAACGGTGGCGGCGCACATCCTTGCGCACTTTCAGATGGCGCAAAAGGGGCAGCCCTTCGCCCGCTACGAGCTGTGCGCTTCGCGCCTGCTGCCCGCCGCCGATATGCAGGAAGAGGGCGAGCCCGCCTTCTTCGAGCGGGAGGGGAAGTACTACATCGCGCGCGGCGCCGCTTCTATCGCGCAGCAGATGCAGGCGGGCAAAAAGCTGCTCGCGCTGACGCGCGCGGAGGACGGCGAGCCGGGCACGGCAGAGCAGGCCGCCGCGTGGGAGGCGCGCACGGGCGTGCGCGTCGCGCGCCGTGGCTGAACTCGACCGCCGCGGCGAGATCGAGCGCGCCATCATCACATCCTGCCGCAAGGGGGTGTGGAGCCGCTTCGTCAAGGGGGTCAAGGAGTACGCCCTCGTCGAGGCGGGGGATGAGGTCGCCGTCTGCATCTCGGGCGGCAAAGACTCGATGCTGCTCGCCAAGTGCATGCAAGAGCTGCAGCGGCACAGCGACGTGCGCTTCGGGCTGCACTTTCTGACGATGGACCCCGGCTACGCCCCCGCCAACCGCGCCCTCATCGAGGAGAACGCGCAGCTCTTGGGCATCCCGCTGCACATCTTTTCCGCACCCATCTTCGACGCCGTCTACACCATCCCGCAAAACCCCTGTTACCTGTGCGCGCGCATGCGGCGGGGCTACCTGTACGAGGAGGCCAAAAAGCTGGGCTGCAACAAGATCGCCCTCGGCCACCACTTCGACGACGTCATCGAGACCATCCTCATGGGCATGCTGTACGGCGCGCAGATGCAGAGCATGCCCCCCAAGCTGTGGAGCACGGGGCACCCCGGCATGCAGCTCATCCGCCCGCTGTACTATGTGCGCGAGCAGGACATCCTCCGCTGGCAGCAGCGGTGCGGCCTGCGCTTTCTGCGCTGCGCCTGCCGCTTCACCGAGCGCACGGAGAGCGGCGAGCAGGATTCTAAGCGGCAGGAGGTCAAGCGGCTGATCGCTTCCCTCAAAGAGAGCAATCCCAACGTCGACATCAACATCTTCCGCAGCGCTTACAACGTGCACGTCGATACCCTCATCGAGTACGATTCGCGCGGCGTGCGCTACCCCTTTTTGCAGCGCTATGCCGAAAAGGCGCCCGCTCCTTCGCAGGGGGAAGATCCCGCAGAGAGCTGAATCGCAGCCCTCGCGCGCCGACCGCGGCGCGCCCCGCAAAAAAAGAATAAATTATCAAATGAAGTGCAGCAATGGCAGGCAACGATTCGCTGAAAACATTGAGAATGATCTATTTTATTGGAGCAGGGCTTGAAATTTTTGGATATGGTAGAGAAATAGTAGATTTTTTCAGATAAATTTGGAGATATGAGTATTTATGAATAGTAATGTTCTGATAGGTGGAATAGCACTTACTATTTTTTCTAATATATTTTTTATCTCTGATTTTTATATTCACTGGATAAAACAAGACAGCCTGAATGCCATATTTCCTACATGGAAAGGCACCAAAAAGAAATATTTATGGTTCTTTATTTGGAGCATTTTTTTAAACTTCAATATTATCGTTTTTGTAATACTTAACTTTATATTGAATATAACCGGAGAAAATTTTGCTGTTGCATTTTATGTGTCGTATATGGGCTGGGGAATAGTGGATGCTATTATATATTTTAATATAAGAGACATCGTTGCTAAAAGAATAAAGCGTAATTCTAAAAAGCCTAAATAAGATGTATTCCCCGTATTTTCAGGCAGGATACAAAAGGGCGGCTCCCCGCGCACGCGGGGAGCCGCCTTTGCCATTGCCCCGCCGCAGGTGCGGGGAGCCGACTTTGCCGGTTGCGGGCGGTCATTTTTGGGGATAGCGGTGCAAAAACTTGTTTTTGCGCACCGCCTCGTAGGCGAGCACCGTCGCGGCGACGCCGACGTTGAGGGAGTCGCA
>CASEIS010000025.1 GCA_949287895.1 uncultured Bacillota bacterium | reverse complement strand
CGCGTAATTTTGAAGGGACCGCCGCTTCCCTCCGTGCCTTTGCGCAGGGAAGCGGGCAAATAAAGCGAGCGATGCGTTTTGCGCATCGCTCGCTTTGCCCATAAATAAAAGCAAACAGGGCAGGAATACTTTCCTGCCCTGCTCTGAAATGTGCCTAATGAAAAGTTTTGCGAGAATGCCGGACGATGGAGAAGGGTTGCAGATCGTGCACTTACAAATGCGAGGGCGAGGGAGTTTATACAGACATAAATGACCGAGCCCGAGACACGCAGAAAGGGCGCGAGATGCGCCCTTAAACATTGTCCGGAGATTTTTTTGGGAAAAGGAGCCGCAGGCGTTAAAGCAAACAGGACGGGTTACTACCCGTCCTGTTGCGAAATAAGCCTTGCGGCGACGTGGTCGAGGTGACGGGACTTGAACCCACGACCTCTTGGTCCCTAACCAAGCGCGCTACCAAACTGCGCTACACCTCGGTCTGCTTCTTTGGAAAACAGCATAATCTATTATACATGATTTTCCGAAAAAGTAAAACGATTTTGCCCCGCTTTTCGCGATTTTTTTATTTTTTGCCCTCGCCGTCCTGTGCGGCGGGCGCTTCGGGTATCGCCTGTACTGCGGCCGCGTCGCCCTGTTCTGCGCGCGCGGCGGGGCGTATGAGCAGGAAGAGGAGGGAGGGAAGCAGCAGCGCGGCGGCGAGCAGCGTGCAGTAGTTGCCAAAGTACTGCGCGGCGAAGGCGCCGCCGACCGCCCCCGCCGCAAAGGCGAGGATGATCGCGCCGTAGATGCCCGCCCGCCGCAGCGAGGCTGTGCTGCGGTTTTTGGCCGCGTCGAACAGGTGGATGGTCATCTGGCGCAGGTTATTGGTGCAGAAGGTGGTCGCAAGCTTCGCCCCGCGGCACTCGGTCAGCGTGTTGTACTGCAGCGCGCAGAGGAAGGATACGGATACATAGGTGTACCAGTCGGGCGCGGCGGCGGGGATAAAGGCGAGCGCGATAAAGGCCGCCATTTCCAGCGCGGTCACAAAGGCGTGCGGTGCGCGGCGGCGGAAGAGCAGGGGCAGCGCGAGGGATACGAGGATGCCCGCCACATAGGCGAGCAGCGAGTACAGGTAGTGCGAGGCGTCCGCCCAATTTCCGCCCGTCAGGTTCAAAAAAAAGAGCACGAGGTTGCCCGTCTGCGCGTTGCAGAACACGCCGCCGTGCAGCAAAAATGTGTATGCTTCCAAAAACCCGCCCACTAAGGCGAAGGTGAGGAAGAGGTAGAGCGAATTTTCGCGGTCTGGCTTGGGGGCGTGGGGCATCGTCGTTTCTCCTTGTATGCAGCGCCCCTCATTGTATGGCAAAAAGAAAAAAATGTCAACGGGTTTTGCCGGCTGCGCCGCGCATTTTTTACAAAATCTGCCATGCTTTTTCGACGATTTTGTGCACAATGATATTTCACAGAGCGTACACAAAAAGCCGTGCGATTCTGTTGACAATTCCATAGAATTCGCTATAATGTTAGTAAACCTAACAATTAGCGGAGGTCGGCGTTGGATCAACGGCACATCGGCTACGCGGTGCAGTCGCTCAACCGCTGCATCGGGCAGGCGCTCAACAACATTCCCGCCATGCGGGAGAACGAAAATTTGACGGGTATTCAGGTGTGGATACTCAATTTTTTGTTCCGCCGCGGGGAGAGGGAGACCTTTCAGCGGGATGTCGAGGCCGAATTCCACGTCCGCCGCTCGACGGCGACGGAGCTTCTCAAGCAGATGGAGCGGGGCGGGCTCATCCGCCGCGTGCCCGTCGGCTACGACGCCCGCCTGAAGAAGATCGAGCTGACCGAATACGCCGGCGAGGTCAAAAAGCAGCTCGACGAGCAGATCCGCCGCACAGACGGCCTGCTCACGGAGGGCTTCACGGAGGCGGAGCTCGACCAGTTTTTCCGCTTTGTCGAGCGGTTCGAGAGTAATCTCGCCAAGCTCACGTAAGGTCATGCCGCGCGCGGCGCGGCGGGGGAGCTTTCCTCCATCGGTACGGTTAAAATTTGAAAGGAGTATAAAAACAGATGATCAAAACACTGGCGAAAAGTATCCGCGAGTATAAGACCTCGTCCATACTTTCCCCCATCTTCGTCTCATTCGAAGTCATCCTCGAGTGTCTGATGCCGCTGGTCATCGTCTGGTTCCTCGACGCGCTCGAAGACCCGCAGACGATCGCCGAAGGGCGGGTGATGGAAGTCATCCTCACCTATGGCGGCGCGCTGCTCGGCATGGCGGTGCTCTCGCTCGCCGCGGGCATGGCCAGCGGCCGCTTCGCCGCCCGCGCCAGCGCCGGCTTTGCGAAGAACCTGCGCAAGGATATGTACTACGCCATCCAGGACTATTCCTTCGCCAACATCGACCGCTTTTCCACCTCGTCGCTGGTGACCCGCCAGACGACGGACGTCACCAACGTGCAGATGGCGTATATGATGATCATCCGCGTGGCCATCCGCTGCCCGTTCATGCTCATCTTCTCGCTGATCATGTCCTTTACGGTCAACGTCACCATCTCGTGGGTGTTCCTGGCGCTCGTGCCCATCTTAGCGGCGGTGCTCGTGTTCGTCATCTTCAAGACGCACCCCATCTTCGACCGTGTCTTCCACAAGTACGACAACATGAACCGCTCCGTCCGCGAGGATATCAAGGGCATCCGCGTCGTCAAGTCCTTCGTCCGCGAAGATTTTGAAAAGAAGAAGTTCGAAGCCTCCTCCGAGGACGTCTGCAAAGACTTCACTCTCGCCGAGCGCATCATGGCGATCAATACGCCCGTCATGCAGTTCTGCATCTGGCTGTCCTTCCTGCTCATCTTCCTGCTCGCGGCCATCATCACCGGGCAGGCGATGGAGGCGAATAACGTCGCGGCGGCCGTCACCGGCGGCGACCTCACCGCGCTCATCAGGTACGCCTCGCAGATCCTCTCGGCGGTCATGCAGCTGTCGATGGTGCTCGTCATGATCATCATCGCCCGCACCTCTGCCGAGCGTATCGTCGCCGTGCTCAAGGAAAAGAGCAACATCACCTCGCCCGAAAACGCGGTCACCGAGGTCAAAGACGGCGACATCATCTTCGACAACGTCTCCTTCAAGTACGCGAAGGAGGCGGAGCGCAATGCCCTCGAAAACATCAACCTGCACATCAAGTCCGGCCAGACCATCGGCATCCTGGGCGGCACGGGTTCCTCGAAGTCGACGCTCGTCAACCTCATCCCCCGCCTGTACGACGTCACCGAAGGCGCCGTGTACGTCGGCGGCGTGAACGTCAAGCAGTACGACCTCGACGCCCTGCGCAACAAGGTCGCCATGGTGCTGCAAAAGAACGTCCTCTTCTCCGGTACCATCAAAGACAACCTGCGCTGGGGCAAGGAGGACGCAACGGACGACGAGATGCTGCGCGTGTGCAAGCTCGCCTGCGCAGACGACTTCATCCAGTCCTTCCCCGACAAGTACGACACCTACATCGAGCAGGGGGGCACCAACGTTTCGGGCGGCCAAAAGCAGCGCCTGTGCATCGCGCGCGCCCTGCTCAAGGACCCGAAGGTGCTCATCCTCGACGACTCGACGTCCGCCGTCGATACCAAGACGGACGCGATGATCCGCCGCTCCTTCCGCGAGCAGATCCCCAACGTCACCAAGATCATCATCGCCCAGCGCGTCTCCTCCGTGCAGGACGCCGATCAGATCATCGTCATGGACGGCGGCCGCATCAATGCCGTCGGCACGCACGAAGAGCTGCTCGTCAATAATGCGATCTATCAGGAAGTGTACTATTCGCAGAATAAGATCGGCGGCGCCGCAAACGCAGCGGAAGCCGATAAAGGAGGTGCCGCACATGAGTAACACGAATGCAGCCGCGCAGCCCCGCCCCAAGATGCACAGCTTCCGCCTGCTCGGCAGGCTGCTCGCCTATCTGTTCCACTATTATAAAGGCCGCATGATCGCCGTGTTCATCTGCATCGCGGCGACGGCCGCGGCGGGCATCAGCTCGTCCGTATTCCTGCAGCTCGTCCTCTCCGAGGTCATCACCCCGCTCACAGAGGGCGGTGCCGCCTGGGCAGACGTGGCAGGGCCCCTCTTCTGGATCATCTTCGGCATGGGTGCGATGTACGTCGTCGCGCTGCTCGCCTCCATCTTCTACAACCAGACGATGGCTGTGGTCACGCAGGGCTTCCTGCGCCACGTCCGCGACGATATGTTCTCGGAAATGCAGTCGCTGCCCATCCGCTACTTCGATACCCACACCCACGGCGACATCATGTCCGTGTACACCAACGACACCGACGCGCTGCGCCAGCTCATCTCGATGAGCATCCCGCAGATCTTCTACTCCATCATCGCGGTGGTCACGCTGCTCGTCATCATGCTCCTCAACAGCCTCTGGCTGATGCTCGTCGTCCTGCTCGGCGTCTTCGTCATGGCGATGGTCTCCAAGTTCGTCGGCGGCCGCAGCGCCCGCTACTTCATCAAGCAGCAGGAGGTCATCGGTAAGACGGAGGGCTACATCGAAGAAATGATGGGCGGCCAGAAGGTCATCAAGGTCTTCTGTCACGAAGAGCAGGCCAAGCGCGACTTCGACAAGATCAACGACGACCTGTGCGACGCGACGGACAAGGCGAATGCCTACGGCAACATCCTGATGCCCGCCGTCATGAACATCGGCCACTTCATGTTCGTCATCACCGCCATCGTCGCCGGCCTGTTCATCCTGTTCGGCGTGCGCAACTTCACCATCCTCGGCTGGGGAGACACCTTCACCTCCTCCGTCGCCATGATCGGCCTGATCGCGACCTTCCTCAATATGTCCCGCCAGTTCTCGCTCAACATCGGCCAGGTCTCCATGCAGATCAACTCGGTCGTCATGGGCCTCGCGGGCGCAGGGCGTATCTTTGAACTGCTCGACGAAAAGCCGGAGACGGACGACGGGTACGTCACCCTCGTCAACGCCGACATCGCGCCCGACGGCACCATCACCGAGAGCGCGGAGCGCACCGGCAAATGGGCGTGGAAGCACCCGCACCAGGCGGACGGCACCGTCACCTACACCGAGCTGAAAGGGGATATCCGCCTCTTTGACGTCGACTTCGGCTACGTTCCCGAAAAGATCGTGCTGCACAACATCACCATCTACGCCAAGCCGGGGCAGAAGATCGCCTTCGTCGGCGCGACGGGCGCGGGCAAGACGACCATCAC
>CASEIS010000024.1 GCA_949287895.1 uncultured Bacillota bacterium | reverse complement strand
GTCGTCAAGTTAGAAAATTTATTCAGGTTTTCGTCGATGAAGCGCTCGTAGTGGCCGAGGTCGAGGTCGGTCTCCGCGCCGTCGTCGGTGACGAACACTTCGCCGTGCTGATACGGGCTCATCGTGCCCGGGTCGATGTTGATGTACGGATCCAGCTTCTGCGAGGCGACCTTGTAGCCGCGCGCCTTCAGCAGCCTGCCGAGGCTTGCCGCCGTGATGCCCTTGCCCAGGCCGGATACGACGCCGCCCGTGACGAAAATGTATTTCATAATTCCACCTCTCCCGTAAATACAAGTACCGCTTCGCCCGTCATATAGACGGTCTCTCCCACGCGAATGGTCAGCGTGCCGCCGCGCAGCTGCACGGCGATGTCTTCGTTCTTGTCGCACAGCCCGCAGGCGCACGCCGCGGCCGCTGCCGCGCACGCGCCCGTGCCGCACGCCATCGTCTCGCCGCTGCCCCGCTCCCACACGCGCATCTTGAGGGCGTTTTTGCCCGTCAGCTGCACGAATTCCGTATTCACCCGCTCGGGGAAAATGGGGTCGTTTTCGAATTTGGGGCCGAGCGCCTCGATATCCACGGCGTCGGGGTCGGTAAAGAGCACGCAGTGCGGGTTGCCCATCGACACGCAGGTGATCGCATAATTTCCGCCAGCGACGGGCACGGTGCGGTCGACGACCTCCCCTTCCAGCAGCACGGGAAGCGAGCGCGGGTCGAAGGAGGCGGGGCCCATGTCCACGCGCACCGACTTGACCTTGCCGTTTTCCGCAAAGCAGTGCAGGTGTTTGATGCCGCTCTTGGTCTCGATGCGCATCTCCTCGCGCGGGACGACGCCGCTGTCGAAGAGGTACTTGCCCACGCAGCGGATGGCGTTGCCGCACATGTTCCCCTCGCTGCCGTCCGCGTTGAACATGCGCATGCGCGCGTCGGCGACCTCGCTCGGGCAGATGAACACCGCACCGTCGCCGCCGATGCCCTTGTGGCGGTCGGACAGGCGGCGGGCGACGCCGCCCATGTCCGCGATGGGTTCGCGCAGGCAGTCGAAATAGATGTAGTCGTTGCCCGCGCCGTGCATTTTCAGGAATTGTCTGCGCATGGATGCCTCCTCATAGACGATTATTGCAATAAAAAAAGCCCCGCACGCGAGTGCCGCGGCCGCGGGGCTTCGTGAATTATCCGTACTATATGCGCCGCGCGCGCGGCGCGCGGCTTCACTGTTCGATGTAGGCATCGCGCTCCGCGCCGACGGAGACGTAGCGGATCTTGCAGTCGCACAGCTTTTCGAGCAGGCGGATGTAGTCGAGTGCCTCGCGCGGCAGGTCCTCCGCGCGGCGGCAGGCGGAAATGTCGCAGTTCCACCCCTTCACCTTCTCGAATACCGGCTTGCAGTCGTCGAGCACGTCGGTGAACGGGAACTCTTTGAGTACCTTCCCCTCCAGCTCGTAGCCGGTGCAGATCTCCAGCTCTTCGTGCCCGGAAAGGATGTCGAGCTTGGTCAGCGCGATCTCGTCCGCGCCCTGGCAGCGGATGCCGTACTTGGATGCGACGGCATCGAAGGGCCCGACGCGCCGCGGCCGGCCGGTCGCCGCGCCGTATTCCCCGCCCGCGTTGCGCAGTTTTTCCGCCTTTTCGCCGAAGTATTCGGCGGTAAAGGGGCCCTCGCCCACGCAGGAAGAATACGCCTTCATGATGCCGATGGTCTTGTCAAGCTTCAGATTGGGCACGCCCGCCCCGATGGGGCCGTAGGCGGCGATGTTGTTGGACGAGGACGTGTACGGGTAGATGCCGTAGTCGAGGTCGCGCAGTGCGCCCAGCTGCGCCTCGAGCAAGATCTTTTTGCCCGCGGCGTTCGCCTCGTTGAGATAGAGGCCGACGTCGCAGATGTAATCTTTGAGGGGCGCGCCGTATTCCTCGAAGTACGCCTCCATGTCCTCCACCTTGACGGGCTCTGCGCCGTAGGCGTTGACGATGGTCAGGTTCTTCCACTCCACGATGTCGGGCAGGCGCTTTTTCAGCCGTTCGGGGTGCAGCAGCTCGCCCATGCGGAAGGCCTTCTTCTGGTACTTATCGGCGTACACGAAGGCGATGCCGCGGCGGGTAGAGCCGAACTTTTTGTCGGCAAGGCGGGCCTCTTCGAGGCAGTCTTGCTGCACGTGGTAGGGCATCGTGATGACCGCGCGGTCAGAGATCTTCAAGTTTTCGGGCGAGACGGAGATGCCCGCCTCGCGCAGGCGCGCGATCTCCCCCGCCAAATGGCGGATGTCGATGACCATGCCAGGGCCCATCACGCAGACGACGCCCTCGCGCAGGATGCCCGAAGGGAGCAGGTTCAAGATGAACTTGCCGCGCTCGTTGATGACGGTATGGCCCGCGTTGTTGCCGCCCTGGTAGCGGCAGACGATATCGTAGTCTTTGGAGAGCAGGTCTACCATCCTGCCCTTGCCTTCGTCACCCCAGTTGATGCCGACGATCGATGCTAACATAGTTGTGCGTCCTCGCGAATAAATAGTTACGTTGCGGAGCGGCGTAAGGCAACGCTCCGACCCATTCTATTATACTCTTTTTTCCGCTCCGTGCAAAGCGATAATCGCCTCCATCGCGCAAATTTTTCGCAAAAGGATGCAATTCTTTCGCCGCAGCGAGCCTCCGTGCGGGAGAAAAGGGCGCCGCACAACAAAACTCTCTGCAACATATTATAGCGCGAGCGGCGGCGCGCCGTCAAGCGCGCCGCCGCATTTTGCGTCTTCGTTCTTTTGAATGGAAAGTATAAGTAAAACTGATTTTTTCCGTTACACGCTGAAGAGGATGTCTCCGTAAGTGGGGAAGGGCCAATACTTTTTCGAGGTGTTCACCTCCATGTCGTCTGCGTACGAACGCAGCTTCTGCATGGCGGGAATGACCTTGTCGGCAAAGAAGCGCGCCGTCTGCTCGGCGTCGCCCGCCTCCTTGGCCTCGGCGAGCAGCCGCTCGACCTCCTCCGCCTCGAAGTACAGCGCCTCGTTGTCCGCCGAGAGGCGGGCGATGGCCGCCTTGTCCGCCTTGACGGGCGCGCCCATCGACTCCTTGCGGTAGGCCGCGCCGCACAGCTCGGAGAGGTAGGCGTTGACGGCGGGAAAGATGTCCTTCTTCGCCATCTCGATCATGGTCAGCCCCTCGATGGTCAGCACCTTGGAGTAGTTTTCGAGCATGATCTCCATGCGCGAGCGCACCTCGCGCTCGGTGAACACGCCCATGCGCTCGAACAGCTCGATGTTTTTGCGGTCGGCGAAGCGGGGCAGCGCGTCTGCGCAGGTAGGCAAATTCAGCAGCCCGCGGCGCTTGGCCTCCGCCGCCCACTCCTCCGAGTAGTTGTTGCCGTTGAACAGGATGCGCTCGTGCACGCGGAAGGTGCGCGCGACGAGGTCGTGCAGCGCGCCCGTGAAGTCGGTCGCCTGTTCCAGCTCGTCGGCGAACTGCCGCAGCGTGTCCGCGACGATGGTGTTGAGGATGATGTTGGGCCCGGCGATGGAGAAGGTCGCGCCCAGCATGCGGAACTCGAATTTATTGCCCGTGAAGGCGAAGGGAGAGGTGCGGTTGCGGTCGGTCGTGTCCTTGGGCAGCTCGGGCAGGGTGTCGACGCCCAGCTGCATGACCTGGCGGCCCTTTCCCTCGTATTTGCGGTTGTTTTCCAGCGCCTCGATGACCGCCTCGAGCTCTTCGCCCAAATAGACGGACACGATGGCGGGCGGCGCCTCGTTGGCGCCCAGGCGATGGTCGTTGCCCGCGCTGGCGACGGTCAGGCGCAGCAGATCCTGGTAGTTGTCCACCGCCTGCACGACGGCGGCGAGGAAGAGCATGAACTGCCCGTTTTCTGCGGGCGTCGTGCCGGGGTCGAGCAGGTTGAGCCCGGTATCCGTGCTCATCGACCAGTTGTTGTGCTTGCCCGAGCCGTTGACTCCCTCGAAGGGCTTTTCATGCAGCAGGCAGTACAGCCCGTGCTTGGCGGCGACCTTCTTCATCGTCTCCATCATCAGCTGGTTCTGGTCGCTGGCGACGTTGGTGATGGTGAAGATGGGCGCCAGCTCGTGCTGGCCGGGCGCGACCTCGTTGTGGCGTGTCTTGGCGAGGATGCCCAGCTTCCACAGCTCGGTGTCGAGATCCTGCATGAAGGCGACCACCCGCGCCTTGATGGGCCCGAAGTAATGGTCCTCCAGCTCCTGCCCCTTGGGCGGCTTCGCGCCGAAGAGGGTGCGGCCGGAAAAGACGAGGTCTTTGCGCGCGTCGTACATCTTGCGGTCGATAAGGAAGTACTCCTGTTCGGCGCCGACGGTCGGGTACACGCGCTTGACGGACATATTGCCGAACAGCCGCAGGATGCGCAGCGCCTCGCGGTTGAGGGCGCGCATGCTCTTGAGCAGCGGCGTCTTTTTATCCAGCACTTCACCGCTGTAGGAAAGGAAGACGGTGGGGATGCACAGGGTGCCGTCCTTGATGAAGGCATACGAGGTCGGGTCCCACGCGGTGTAGCCGCGCGCTTCAAAGATGGCGCGCACGCCGCCGCTGGGGAAGGAAGAGGCGTCCGTCTCCCCCATCACGAGCTCTTTGCCCGAAAAGTCCATGATCACCTTGCCGCCGTCGACGGGGGTGATGAAGCTGTCGTGCTTCTCTGCGGTGATGCCGGTCATCGGCTGGAACCAGTGGGTAAAATGGGTGGCGCCCTTTTCGACCGCCCAGTCCTTCATGGCGTTGGCGACGACGGCCGCGACGCCCGGATCGAGGGGGCGGTCCTCGTCGATGGTCTTTTTCAGAGACTTGAACACCTCTTTGGGCAGCTTTTCCTGCATGACCTGCAGGCTGAACACGTTTTCGCCGAATATCTCGGGGACTTTCATTCGCTTTCTCCTTTCTCCGTAAGACGTACCGCGCCCTGCCGGCGCGGGAAACATGAACGCATCGCGCCGCGGCGCGATAGCACAAACGCCGCGAGTAAACTGTCAATTACCCGCGGCGCCCGCTTTGCTTTGACTATTCAATTATAGGCAATCGGCGGAATTTTGTCAATGATTTTCATCTCAAAACCGCCGCAAAGCCGCTTACGCGAAGACGCGCAGGTCGCCGGAAAGAATGACCGTGACCATGTCGACGATCCAGAATACGATCTCGCCGATGAGCAAAAGCTGCAAAAGACCCATGATCCAGTGCCCGCGCATGATGCGCGTGATGCCGCCTAAGATCCAGCTCGTGACCGGAATGATCGCGAGGATGACGTTGACGATCCAGATCAAGCCGAGGTTCAGATACCCCTTACCGCTCTTTGCCATACACAAAACCTCCTTCTTGTTGCGGCTTTTCGCCGCTTGTTGCCCCTATTATACCCTGCCGCGGCCGCCTTGTCAACGGGTTGACAAAAAATGTCAGGAATTTGTGCGTTTAGCACAAATTTTTCATTTTGTCCCCGGCCCGCCGCGGCACCCTTCGACGCGCGCGAAAGGCGCGCGCGGCCCGCAAGCGTGCCCTTCCTCCCCATACAAAGGCCCCCGCGCCGGAGCGGCGCGGGGGCAAAAGTCATGCCTTGATGAAGGAATTTTGCGCATCGAGCGCGGGCCCGAGCGTCTCGACCGGGCGGTACTTGCCGTCCGGGCACAGCTTGCGCGCCTTGACGTTGTCGGCGAGCATGGTCTGCAAAAAGTCGTAGATCTTGCGCTCGATCTCCTTGTCGAGCACGGGCGCGGCGATCTCGACGCGCTTGTCGGTGTTGCGGGTCATGAGGTCGGCGCTGGAGATGTACAGGATGCGATCCTCCTCGCCGCCGAAGCAATACACGCGCGAGTGCTCGAGGAAGCGGCCGACGATGGAGATGACGCGGATGTTTTCCGTCTTTCCGGGCACGCCGGGCAACAGGCAGCAGATGCCGCGGATAATCAGCTCGATCTGCACGCCCGCGCAGCTCGCCTCCACCAGCTTGTCGATGATGGGCTTGTCGGTGAGGCTGTTCATCTTGGCGAGGATGTGCCCCTGTCCGCCGTTCTTCGCCTTTTCGATCTCGCGGTCGATGAGGGCGATGATGCCGGGTTTGAGCGTTTCGGGCGCAACGAGCAGCTTCTTGTAATGGAAGTCTGTGTTGCAGATGGCAATGTTGCGGAAGAAGGCGACGGCGTCCTCGCCGATCTCCTCGTTCGCGGTGATGACGTTCAGATCCGTGTACTGCTTGGAGGTGGACTCGTTGTAGTTGCCGGTGCCCAGGTGGGTGATGTAGCGGATATCCTCCCCTTCCTTGAGCACGATGGAGATGATCTTGGAGTGGACCTTGTAGTTCTCCATGCCGTAGATGATGGTGCAGCCCGCCTCCTGCAGCTTGCCGGCAAAGTGCATATTGTTCTCCTCGTCGAAGCGGGCCATCAGCTCGATGACGACGGTGACCTGCTTGCCCCGCTCGCAGGCGCGGCAGAGGGCGTCGACGATGCGCGAGTGGTTGGCGAGGCGATAGATGGTGATCTTGATGGAGAGCACGCGCTTATCTTTGGCGCACTCGTCGAGCAGATCGACGACGGGCGTCATGCTGTCATACGGGTAGGAGAGGAAGACGTCCTTCTTCGAGATATAGTCGATGAGGGAGGGCGCGTCGGCGAGCTCGGGGTCGATGGCGCCCTTGAAGGGCGGGTAGCGCAGCTGCGCCGCGACTTCCGGCGGAAAGTACTTGCCCATCGAGAACATGAACTTGTAGTCGAAGAAGTGCGGATCCTCGAAGCAGTAGGCGGGGTCCAGCTTGAGCAGGCGCAGCACGAAGTCTTTGAGGGGGGAAGTCTCGTCGTCCACTTCGAGGCGGACCACCCCGAGGCGGGCGCGCGACTCCACCTTCTTCTTCATAAATTCGGAAAAATCGTGCTCGACGTCGGTGTCGTCGACGCGGGTGTCGAGGTCGGCGTTGCGGGTGACGCGCATGAGCATGCGGCCGCGCACCGTGTACCCCATGAAGGCGAGGTGGCCGAAGGCCTTGAGCAGCTCTTCCACCGGCACCACCTTGACTTTTTTGCCGTAGCCGATGCGATAGAGGCGGTCGGCGGCGGGGTTGAGGTACATGACGCCGATCATGCGGCGGCCCTCCCGCTCGAGGTCGTAGATCATATAGTGCTTGCGGTTCTCAAACTGCATGAGGGGGTGCTTGGCGTCCAGCACCATCATGGACAGCAGCGGCAGCACGTGCGCGAGGAAGTAGCTCTTGCACTCCTCGCTCTGGCGCGGGGTGAGTTCGGACGCCTTTAAGATGCGCACGCCCGCCTTGTTCAGCTCGCCGCGCAGCTTTATGTACGCGGAGATGCGGCTCTGGTACTGCCGCCGCACGACCGCGAGGATGCCCTCGAGCTGTTTGGCGGGGGTCAGGCCCGTCTTGTTCTCCTTGACGTTGGGGTCAGTGAGGTTCTCGTTGTACAGGCTGCCCACGCGCACCATGAAAAACTCGTCCAGGTTCGAGCCGAAGATGGACAAAAACTGGCAGCGCTCGAGCAGCGGGTTGGTCAGGTCGGTCGCCTGGTCGAGCACCCGCTTGTTAAAGAGCAGCCACGAGTACTCGCGGTTGATGTAGATGCCGCGCATGAAGCGCTTTTTGGCCTTTTCGATGGATGTCTGCTGTTTCACTCTTGCGTATTCTCCTTGCTTGCCGCCTTGTTTTCCGCACTCTTTTCAACTTTTTCTTTTGCAGCTTTGGGCGGCCGGCCCCGCCGCTTGGCGGGCTGCGCCTCCCCTTTTCCCTTTTTGGAAGCCCTCACTTTGGCGGCAGGCTGCGCCGCGGCCTCCGCACCCGGCTGCGGGCGGATGGACGCCTCTTCCTTGCGGAAGTCGTAATCGGACGCCTCGATCTTGCCCTCGTTGACCAGCTGCAGGTACCCCTCCTTGACGCCGCGGTCGGAGACGAGCAGGTCTTTTGCGCCGAAGCGGCGGAACACCGCCTTGGCGACGACCGCCGCGATGCCCACCGAGTACAGCTTTTCGGGCGCGACGTCCAAGATGAGCTTAGAGCGGTCGCGGCCGGTCAACAAGTGGTCGACGAGTTTTTTGAACTTTTTATACTGCATGCTGCGCTCGCCGCCGTCGGCCGCGCCCGCGAACTCGGCATAGATGTCGTACAGCGCCAGCGCGGCCGCGCCGACCATGACGACGGTCGCAAACCGCCCTTCGCCCGGCACGTTCGCCTTGTCCAGCTTGCGCGCCACATACTTTTTGATGCGCTTGGCCTCGTCTTCATCCGGCTGGATCTTTTCGACGAACTTGTTGTGCAGCGTCAAAATGCCGAAGTCGAGGCTGTGCATCCCGCTGCGGTCGTCCGCGGAGAGGTCGCAGATCTCCACGCTCGCGCCGCCGATATCGAGCAGCACCGCGCTCTCGTAGGCGCTGTAAAAGCGGTTGGCGATAAAGTCGCAGTACGCCTCCGTCTGGCCGTCCACCGCGTTCACGGGCAGGCCGGTGCGATTGAGGATAGCGGCGCCCACTTCCTCGAAGTTGGTGACGGCGCGCAGCGCCGCCGTCGAGATGAGGTAGGCGACGTCCACGCCCAGGCTGACGCACTTGTCCTTCATGACGGAGACCGCCTCGATCAGCTTCTCGATGCCCCGCTGCGACAGGTCGTGCCCATCGAGATAGTGGAGCAGCGTGAGGCTGGCGCGGTCGCGGAAGATGATCTCCGTGACGCGGTCGTTCATCTCCGCCACGATCATGGAAATGCTGCTGGAACTGATGTCGATCACTGCATATTTCATATCTTTACAAACCTCGCGCGGGCGAACGCCCGCCAATCAATTTCATTTTCCGCCGTGCGCCTTACCTGCCGAGGCAGATGCCGATGCCCTCCGCCGCGGCGACCATCTCCGAAGCGGGGTCGATCAGCTTGTAACGGCCGGCGATGTCGGACAGCGCGTTGAAGGTGATCTTGTTGCCGCAGAGGGCGACGGTCACGCCGAACCGCCCCTGCGCCGCCAGCTTGCCCGCATAGCTGCCCAGGCGGGTGCAGAACACCTTGTCGTAGGCGGAGGGGCTGCCGCCGCGCTGGATATAGCCGAGCACGGTGGAGCGCGTCTCGTGCCCCGTGCGCTCGCCGATCACTTCGGCCAGGTGCGCCGTCACCGTCGTCTCGCCGCGGTCGACGCGCACGAAGGCGCGCTCCCGCTTCTTGTACGGCGCCTCTGCGTCGACGATCGCCCCTTCGGCGACGGCGATGATGCAGCTGCGCTTGCCGGCGCGGTAAGTATTTTCGACACATTCGCAAACTTTGTCGATATTAAAGGGTATCTCGGGCAAGAGGATGGCGTCTGCGCCCCCCGCGATGCCCGCGTATAAGGTCAGCCAGCCCGCCTTATTGCCCATCACCTCGACGAGGATGGTGCGGCCGTGGCTGTCCGCCGTGGTGCGCACACGCTCGATCGCCTCCGCAGCGACGTCGACCGCCGTGTGGAAGCCGAAGGTGAAGTCCGTGCCGTAGATGTCGTTGTCGATGGTCTTGGGCAGGCCGATGACGTTGCAGCCCTCCGCGCACAGCAGCGCCGCCGTGCGGTGGGTGCCCGCGCCGCCCAGCGTGAACAGGCAGTCCAGCCCCAGCTTTTTATAGTTGGCGCACATCTTTTCGAGGCGGGTGGTGCCGTCCTCTTCGGGCACGGTCATCAGTTTGAAGGGGGTACGGTTGGTGCCGAGCATGGTACCACCCACATCGAGCAGCCCTTCAAAATCTTCCCGCCGCAGCGGGATGCACTCGCCCTTGATCAGCCCGACGTATCCGTTGCGGAAGCCGACGATCTCTGCGTTTTTGATGTTGCGGTACACATACAGGCCGATGCCGCGCATGACCGCATTCAGGCCGGCGCAATCGCCGCCGCTGGTCAGAATTCCGATCTTCATACAAACCCTCCTCTCTTTATTTTACCATCATTTGCCCCGCGCGTCAATGCGATTTTCCATTTTTTTCACAAAAAAATCGGAAAATCGCAGCCGGCGCGCCGACCACACTTGCGGCTGCCGAAGAGCGCCCGCTGCGCGCAAAAGGTCTGCCGCAAAGGGCGCAGACGGGCGGAGAAAAGAGGGGGGAACGGCCGCCGCGCCCGGACGCGGCAGGCGGAAAAAGGGAGCGCGCGAAAAAGCGGCGCGGCTGCCCTCCCGGCCGCCGCGCCGCCCGCCCGAAAGGGCGATCGCTTACAGATCGTCGGCGTCCTGCACCGGCTTTTCCCCGTCCTGCGGGGTACCCGTGTAGCTGCCGTTCGCATCATAGGGAGAGCGCATGGGCCGCACGCGCCTGCCCTTTACTTGCACGATTTGGTCCCCTTGCAGCTCTGCGCCTTGCCCTGCGCCGCACGGCCGCGCGCCGACGAGCACGCCTTCTGCGAGGATGCCTTGCTCTGCGAAGAGGACGCCTTGCTCTGCGCAGACTGCGCGCTCTTGTTCTGTTCGTTCTGTTCTTTGCTGTTTCTCATTTCTTTTCTCCTTAAGATTGATCGAAAGGTAAGGGGAACTCGGCGAAGCCCTGTTTTGCCTTGCACAGGGGGCACACCTTCCACGCCTCGCGCGTCACCGCGCGGTAGCCGCACTCGCCGCAGATCCAAAGGGTCGGCTTGTCGCGCTTGTACAGCGTGCCATCCCTTAGCGACTGCTGCAGGA
This sequence comes from uncultured Bacillota bacterium, assembly GCA_949287895.1. Classification (GTDB taxonomy): domain Bacteria; phylum Bacillota; class Clostridia; order Christensenellales; family Borkfalkiaceae; genus Borkfalkia. Next base: position 16,776 of record CASEIS010000024.1, on the reverse strand, counting down.
AGCGGAACATAATCTCGTGCTCGCGCTCGACGCCCGCCACCCGCTCGAACAGCGCGGCCGCGTCCTCGAATCCTTCCTCCCGCGCATCGGCGGCGAAGGCAGGGTACACCTCCGCGTGCTCGGCGCGCTCGTCCCCCGCGGCAAAGCCGAAATTTTCTTCCAGCGTGCCGAAGCGAAAGGGATAGCCCGCATTCAGCGGGATGTCGTCGCAGCTGCCCGCCTTTTGGATGAGCATATCGAAAAAGCTCTTGGCGTGGTTGGTCTCGTTTTTGGCGATGGTGCGCACGATGTCCGCCAGCACGGGGTACTCCTCCGCGGTCGCCTGTTTGGCGATCAGCTGGTAACGCATGCCCGCCTGGCTCTCCCCCGCAAACGAACGGGCGAGGTCGGCAAACGTCTTGGTCTGTTGAAAGTGCATCGCAGTGTCCTCCTTACGCCCGCAGTATGCCCCGTCTGCCGCCGTTTATGCGCGCCGCGCCCTTTTTTGCCCCTCGTCTGTCCTTCCGCCCCTTTTGTTTTTGTAAGAAAGCCGCCCGCGCGGGCAAAGCAAGGGCGCGCAGCAGAAGCTGCGCGCCGCAAAAAGTTTGGTTCAGTTGTGCAGCCCGCCCCAATAGTCCCACTTGCCGCGGTAGAAGATGAGCAGGATGCCGCGCACGAAATTTGCGATGCCGCCGGCGAGGAACCAGGCGGAGACGCCCTCCATCCCGCTCGCCCAGGCGATCATGGCGAAGAGCAATGCCGCGGAGGCGAAGGAGAGCCAGGCAAAGAAGCGGTGCCAGGACGCGATGCGCACCCGGCCGGGGATGCTCGCGACGAGCGGCAGCCCCAACAGCAGCGAGGCCGCATACAGCGGCGTGCCGTACAGCAGCAGGTTGGAGCAGATGGCGCGGCAGAGGTTGGAGACCGTCTCCGCCGAAGAGAACACGCGCGTGCCGACCACCTGGCTCAAATAGTTGGAATAGGCCGCCGCCGGCCCCGCCGAGGAGCCGAACAGGTAGCTAAGCGCGCCGTACCCCGTAAAGGTCGCTGCGCCGTTTACCCACGGCAGAAAGAAGCAGACGACGCTGAAAAGGAGCAGGGCGAGCGAAAAGGAGGCGATGACGATGCGGTTGCGGCTGCGCCCCCGCTTGCGGCGCGCGGCGGGGCGGCTGTACACGGGAAAGTAGTGCGCCGTGCCGGCATCCGGCTCGTACGGCTGTGCGTACACGACGGGCTGCGCCTGCACCGACTGCAGCGCCAGCGCGTGCTGCTCGGAGCGCAGGCGCTCCACTTCGCCCTGCAGGGCGTGCAGTTCGCCGCGCAGCTGCCCGATCTCGGCGGCAAGCGCCTCCTTCTCGCGCGCGTCCTCCGCGGCGGCAGCCTGCTGCGGGGAAGCCAGCTCGTCGCGGCAGCGGGTGACGGACTCCTGCATCCGCGCGAGGAGATCGCCCATCGCGCCGTCCGCCATCTCCCCGCAGTGCGGACAGACCAGCGCGTGTTCGTCTACGGCGATCCCGCAGTGTTTACAGATCTTGGATGCGATAAGCCATCACCTCCCGCCTTTCTTCTGTGTTCCCCATTATACCCCGCCGCGCGGCGGTTTGTCAAGGCCTTACCGAAAAATCCCGCCGCCGAAAACGGCGCTGCCGTCACGAACGCGGCTTGTTGAAGTTATCTTTCAGAGATACGATCTCGGAGAGGACGAGCTTGCCCCCCTCCGTGCATTTTTTGAAGTACCCGGTGCGCAGCAACTGGAAGGCCTCCCCTTCCGCCGCCTCCGCCAGCGCCGGCTCCGCCTTGGCGGAGAAGATCTTTTCGCTGTTCGGGTTCATGCGCTCGGAAAAGTCCTGCCCGGGGTAGTCGGCGTCGCGCAGCAAGCTCTCGTAGCGGCGCACCTCGGCGTCGGCGCAGCAGTCTGCGTTCACCCACTGGATGACCCCTTTCACCTTGATGCCGCTCGTGTCGTGGCCGCTGTGGCTTTCGGGCACATACGAGCAGCGCACCTCCTCCACCTTGCCCTCCGCATCGCGCACCACTTCGTCGCAGTGAATGATATAGGCGTTTTTCAGGCGGACGTAGCCGTCCGGCTTGAGGCGGAAGTACTTGGGGGGCGGGTCGAGGGAGAAGTCGGCGCCGTCGATGTAGAGGTGCTTACCGAACTTCACCGTGCGCCTCCCCGCGCTCTCGTCCGTCGGGTTGACGTCGAAGTCGAGCAGCTCCTCCCCCTCGTAGTCGGTGAGGGTGACTTTGACGGGGTCGAGCACCGCCATCGCGCGCGCGGCGTGGGCGTTGAGGTACTCGCGCACGCACGCTTCAAAGTAAGAATATTCGCACTCCGACTGCGCCTTGGCGACGCCGATGCGCGAGCAGAAGTCGCGCACGGCCGCCGCGGGGATGCCGCGGTTGCGCAGGCCGGAGAGGGTGGGCATGCGGGGGTCGTCCCAGCCGCGCACCTTGCCATCCTCCACCAGCTTTTTGAGGTAGCGCTTGCTCATCACCGTGTTGGTGATGTTCAGCCGCGCGAACTCGATCTGGCGGGGCTTGGGGTCGAACCCGAGGGTGATGCCCACCCAGTCGTACAGCGGGCGGTGATCCTCGAATTCGAGGGTGCAGAGCGAGTGCGTCACCCCCTGCAGAAAGTCGCAGATGGGGTGGGCGAAGTCGTACATCGGGTAGATGCACCACTTGTCCCCCGTGCGGTGGTGCGTCGCGTGCAGGATGCGGTAGATGACGGGGTCGCGCATGTTGACGTTGGGGGAAGCCATGTCGATCTTGGCGCGCAGGCACTTTTCGCCGTCCTTATATTTGCCCGCCCGCATCTCCTCGAACAGGCGCAAATTTTCCTCCGGAGAACGGCCGCGGTACGGGCTTTCGGTGCCCGGCTCGGTCAGCGTGCCGCGGGTGTTTTTGATCTCCTCTGCGGAGAGGTCGCACACGAACGCCTTGCCCTCCTTGATGAGGCGCACCGCGTATTCGTAGATGGTGTCGAAGAAGTCGGATGCGTAGCACTCGCGCGCCCATTCGTACCCCAGCCAGTGGATATCGGCGCGGATGGCGTCGACGAACTCCGTCTTCTCCTTCGAGGGGTTGGTGTCGTCGAAGAAGAGGTTGCACTTGCCGCCGTACTTGAGCGCGGTGCCGAAGTTGACGAACATGCTCTTGGCGTGGCCGATGTGCAAATAGCCGTTGGGTTCGGGCGGGAAGCGCGTCTGCACCTGCTCGGGGCGCAGCTTGCCCGCCGCGATGTCTTCGTTGATGATCTGCTCGATAAAATTCGCCGCCTCCGGCAGCGCCTGCATTTCCTTTTCGGACATAATGACCTCTATCTATATACTTGATTTATACCGTATTTTGACAGGGGAAGAAGGGCGCGCCCGGGCGCCCTCCCCCCCCCTCGTTTGCCGCATTTTTCGCCCTGCCTTACGACAGGCCGACGATCTCTCCCTGTTCGTCCACGTCGATGTGCTCGGCGGCGGGATGCGCGCCCAGCCCGGGCATCAGCATGATGCTGCCCGCGACGGCGACGACGAACTCCGCGCCGCCCTTGACGATGATGTCGCGCACGTGCACGGTGAACCCTTCCGGCCGCGCGAGCAATTTGGCGTCGTCGGAGAGGGAATACTGCGTCTTGGCGATGATGACGGGCAGCTTGCCGTAGCCGCGCGCCTCCGCCTCGTCGATCTTGGCGGCGGCAACGTCGGAGAAGGTGACGCCCGCACCGCCGTAGACGTTGCGCACGACGTCCTCGATCTTCTTGCGGATGGGGTCGTTCAAATCGTACGCGAAGCGGAGCGGCGTCGTGTGTTCTGCCGCCGCGCAGACGGCTTCTGCGAGCTCTTCGCCGCCCGCGCCGCCCTTCAAAAAGACGTCGGTGAACACCGCCTTGGCGCCCGCGCGCTCCACGCCGCGCATGACGGCGTCGATCTCGGCGGGGGTATCCGTCGCGAAGCGGTTCATCGCGACGACGACCGGCTTGTTGTACACGCCGCGGATATTTTCGATGTGTTTATACAGGTTGGGAAGGCCCCTTTCGAGGGCGGCGACGTCCTCGCGGGCGAGGTCTTCCTTGTCCGCGCCGCCGTGCAGTTTGAGCGCCTTGACCGTCGCCACGACGACGACGGCGTCCGGCTGGATGCCCGCCACGCGGCACTTGGTGTCGAGGAACTTTTCCGCGCCCAGGTCTGCGCCGAAGCCCGCCTCGGTGACCACCCAATCGGCGAGGGAGAGGGCGGCGTAGGTGGCGAGGATGCTGTTGCAGCCGTGCGCGATGTTGGCAAACGGCCCGCCGTGCACGATGGCGGGCGTGCCCTCGAGCGTCTGCACGAGGTTGGGCTTGATCGCGTCTTTGAGGAGCGCGCACATCGCCCCCTCGACGTGCAGGTCGCGCGCGTAGACGTACTCACCCTTGCGGTTTTCGCCGACGATGATGTCGCCCAGGCGGCGCTTGAGGTCGGCGAGGGAGGTCGCGAGGCAGAGGATGGCCATCACCTCGCAGGCCGTGGTGATCTCGAAGTGCTCCTCCCGCTCGACGCCCTGGCCCTTCTGCCCGATGGTGACATTGCGCAGCGCGCGGTCGTTCATGTCGAGGCAGCGGCGGAAGTAGATCTTTTCGGGGTCGATGTCCAGCGCGTTGCCGCGGAAGATGTGGTTGTCGAGCACGGCGCACAGCAGGTTGTTGGCCGCCGTGATGGCGTGCAGGTCGCCCGTGAAGTGGAGGTTGATGTCCTCCATCGGCACCACCTGCGCGTAGCCGCCGCCCGCGGCGCCCCCCTTGATGCCGAACACAGGCCCGAGGGAGGGCTCGCGCAGGGCGAGGCACACCTGCTTGCCCAGCCGCGCCATACCGTCGGCGAGGCCGATGGAGACGGTCGTCTTGCCCTCGCCGGAGGCGGTCGGGTTGATGGCGGTGACGAGGATCAGCCGCCCCCGCCGCCGCGCGCAGTCGACGGACAGCTTGGCCTTATACTTGCCGTACCGCTCGATGTCCGCCTCGCCCAGCCCCAGCTTTGCGGCGATCTCGCCGATGTCGCGCAGTTTGCATTGTTTTGCGATCTCGATGTCACTCAGCATTTTTATCCTCTACCGATAGTTTTTTACTATTGTACCATAAAACGGCGCGCATTGCAAGCGCGCGCGGGAAGTTGCCGCCGCCCGCCGCGCCGCCCTTCTTTTTACGAAAAAAACTCAGCCCCCGCAGTCGTGCGGCAGGCGAAGCGCCTGCCACGAGGCGGCAAAGCCCTCCCCCTCCGGCGCGAAACCGAAGCGGGCGAGGTCCACCCCCCAATCTTGCCGCGTGAAGGCACGGGGGATAAAATCGTTGATGCACTTGTTGACGAGCGCGCGCAGCATCAGCTCCTTCTGCGGGCATGCGGGGTCGCAGACCAGCTCGCCGCCCTCGCGCAGCCCGCCGCCGTACGAGCCTTCCCCGTCCGAAAGGACAAAATAAAACCGGTAGCCCGGCTCTTCTCGCAATAAAACGGATAACATACGCACATTATAGCACAAAACGCGCGCGATGGCAAAAAAACGCTGGTATGCCGCCGCATTTTATGCTATAATTTTTTGCGCTATCATCTATAAAAGGAGGCTATGATGGACGCAGCCATCCTGCGGGCGCTGGAATACATCCGCTGCCCCTTCCTCGACGTATTTTTCTCCATCTTCACCGCCCTCGGCGAAGAGCTCATCATCGCGGCGATCGTCGCCGTCGTGTACATCTGCTTTTCCAAGCGGACGGGCGAGCAGGCGCTGCTGACCGTGCTGACCGCCTCCTGCATCACGGCGGGCATCAAGGGCGCCGTGCGCCGCGCCCGCCCCTACGCGGCGGGCGTCGTCGACCGGGTGGACATCGACAACCCCTTCGTCTCCACCGTCGATCTAGACGCGGACATGAGCTTCCCCAGCGGGCACGCCACCTGCACGAGCGGCTTCTTTGCGACGGTCGCCTTCCGCCTGCGCAGGGCGCTGCCCGCCGTGCTGTGCGCCGCCTTCGTGCTGCTGGTCATGCTCTCGCGCGTGTACTTCGGCGTGCATTACCCGACGGACGTGCTCGCCGGCCTCGTCATCGGCGCCGGCTGCGCCGCGCTCTGGCAGCTCGTCTATGCCAAGTGGTACGGCGCGCGGCTGTATATCTACCTCGGCGTCGCCCTCTGCACCCTCCCCCTCCTCTTTTTCGAGCGGACGGGCACAGAGTCGATGTTCGAGATGTCGGCGATGACGCTGGCGACGGCGGCGGGGCTGCTCGTCGAGGACAAGTGCATCCGCTTTGCGGATACGAAAAAGTGGCTGCACCGCCTGCTGCGGCTGCTCATCACCGTAGCCTGCGCGGCCGTGCCCTTCCTTCTGCTGCACTTTTTGCTGCCGGAAGGGAATTGGTACACCTTTATCGCCTACTTTGCGGCGCTGTTTGCGGCGATGACGGCGGCCCCGCTGCTCTTCAAAACGCTGAAAATATAGGCGGACGGGCGAAAGTATTTGACTTTATACGCGCAAAAAAGTACAATAGATAAGAAATTCTGAAAGATCGGAGATATACCTATGGCAGACAAACATGCGGTGACGATGGACAAGATCGTCAACCTTTGCAAGACGCGCGGCATCATCTTCCCCGGCAGCGAGATCTACGGCGGCATGGGGAACACATGGGACTACGGCCCCGTCGGCGTGGAGATCAAAAACAACATCAAGCGCGCCTGGTGGAAGAAGTTCGTGCAGGAGAGCGACAACTCGTACGGCGTGGACGCCGCCATCCTGATGAACTCGCGCGTATGGGAAGCGAGCGGCCACACCGCCTCCTTCACCGACCCGAAGATGGACTGCAAGGAGTGCAAGGCGCGCTTCCGCGCGGACAACCTCATCGAGGCGCACTCGAAGGGCAAAGTCAACCCCGACACGATGACCAACGAGGAGATGGAGGCGTACATCGAAGAGCACAAGGTGGCCTGCCCCAACTGCGGCAAGCACAATTGGACGCCCATCCGCACCTTCAACCTCATGTTCGAGACCTCGCGCGGGGTGACGGACGAGAGCCAGAACAAGATCTATCTGCGCCCCGAAACGGCGCAGGGCGAGTTCGTCAACTTCCTCAACGTGCAGCGCACCACCCGCGCCAAGGTGCCCTTCGGCATCGCGCAGATCGGCAAGGCCTTCCGCAACGAGATCACGCCCGGCAACTTCATCTTCCGCACCATCGAGTTCGAACAGATGGAGCACCAGTGGTTCTGCAAGGAGGGCACCGACCTGCAGTACTACGAGGAGTACAAGCAGAAGGCGAAAAACTTCCTGCTCGGCCTCGGCTTCAAAGAGGAGCACCTGCGCTTCAAGGACCACGACAAGCTGGCGCACTACGCCAAGTCTGCCTGCGACATCCAGTACCTCTTCCCGATGGGCTGGTCTGAGCTGAACGGCATCCACGACCGCACCGACTACGACCTCTCCCGCCATCAGGAATACTCGGGCAAAAACATGAGCTACCTCGACCCGGCGACGGGCGAGCACTACATCCCCTACGTCGTCGAGTACTCCATCGGCGCCGACCGCCTCATGCTGGCGGTGCTGTGCGAGGCGTACGAGGAGGAGGTGCTCGAGGGGGGCGACGTGCGCACCGTGATGCACTTCCATCCCGCGCTCGCGGCCTACAAGGCGGCCGTGCTGCCCCTGCAGAAGAACCTCGGCGAGAAGGCGCGCGAGGTGTACAAGAAGCTCTCGAAGAAGTTCATGGTCACCTACGACGAGGCCGGCTCCATCGGCAAGCGCTACCGCCGCCAGGACGAGATCGGCACCCCCTTCTGCATCACCATCGACTTCGACACGCTGGAAAACGGCACCGTCACCGTGCGCGACCGCGACACGATGGCGCAGATCCGCCTGGACATCGACGCCGTGCCCGCATACATCGAGCAGTCGCTCGAGCACTGAGCGGCCCGCCGGCAAAAAAGAAAAGATACACAAAGAGGGAGCAGCCCGCACGGGCCGCCCCCTCTCTTTTTTTGTTTGAATCTGTTCCGCGCGGCGGGCCGGCCTTTCGCCCCTGCCCGCCCGCCGCCGTCATTGCAGGCGGCGGACGGCGTCGCTGCCGTTCTGGCCGGACGAGTTGACTGCGAGCGCCGTCGCCACGGGATACTGCGAAAAGGTGCCGTCCGCGTCCACCAGCTCGAGGGCGAGGTAGTCGCTCGCGAGCAGGCACAGCCCGACGATGACCGCGCTCGAGCTGCCGTTGCTGATGAACCCGCCGATGGGGAACGATTCTCCCACCGCGTACCCCAGCCCGCGCAGGTAGGCCCCCGTCAGCGAGCTGACGGCGGCCGACGAGCCCGTCACGATGACGGCATTCCAATAGATGCACAGCGTCGATCCGCCGCGCGTATCCACGCCGTGGATGTAGTGCACGTACAGGTCGCTCACGTTCTGCGCGCTGCCCGCCGTCAGGTTGGGGTAGGTGCCGCTCGCGTTGAAACTCGACCCGCCGCCCGCAGCGAGCTCCGCCTTGGTCGCATACGTCGCGGCGATGTTGTTCCCCGCCCCGTCGTTGGTCGCGTTGACCGCATTGGTCGCGTTGGTCGCGCTGGCCGCACTGGTCGCCGTATCGGCGCTGTCCGCGTGCGTCGCCTCCCCCGCCGTCAAGTTCGGGTAGGTGCCGCTCGCATTGAAGCTGCCGGCATCCTCCAGCTCTGCCTTGGTCGCGTACGTCGCGGCGATGTTGTTGCCGCTTCCATCCTGCGATGCCTTGGTCGCGCTGTCCGCCGACTGCGCGTGCACCGCCTCCGCCGCGGGCGTCGTACCGTCCAACAAGTTTTCGATCATTTCCAGCGTCGCGCCGTTTCCGATCTCCATTCTCCTCTTCCCTCCTTACAGTTCGATGACCGTATCGTTACAGATCGCGCCGGTCAGAAAGATGCTGTTGACCTTGACCGTCATGTCGATATGCCGCGCGACGGTGCCGAGCGCCGTCGGAAAGTCGACGTCCTCCCCGATCCCGAACAGGCGGTAGTCGCCGTCATACGAATCCCCCGAAACGGGAAGCATCTTGGTCAGCGGATTGACCTGAAAGCCGTTGTCCTTGAGATATTGCAGCAGCAGCTCGGGCGTCGAAATGGGCACTTGGCTCTCGTTGATGATGGTCGTGCTGAATACGGCGCCGCCGTCCTGCTCGTAAAAGATATAGTGCGCGTACAGCGTCGGCCCGCCGCTCGCCGCCAGCTCCGCCTTGGTCGCGTACGTCGCGGCGATGTTGTTGCCCGCCCCGTCGTTGGTCGCATTGGTCGCGTTGGTCGCATTGGTCGCGTTGGTCGCGTTCGTTGCGTTCGTTGCACTCGTCGCGCTGGTCGCCGTATCGGCGCTGTCCGCGTGCGTCGCCTCCCCCGCCGTCAGATCCGGGTAGGTGCCGCTCGCATCGAAGCTGCCCGCCCCCGCCAGCTCCGACTTGGTCGCATACGTCGCAGCGATGTCGTTGCCGCTGCCGTCCTGCGATGCCTTGCCCGCGCTCGCCGCGTACGTCGCCGAGCCGACGGCCGTCGTGCCCGCGACGATGCCGTCGATGCGCGCACCCAGCGCGCTGTCCGCCTGCGTGCGGGCGGACGTCTCCGCCGTAAACAGGCTGTCCGCCGCCTCTTTGGTGTAGAAGTCTTCGGACGCGGCGCGTGGCGCCTCCTCCTTGCGAGTGGAGGCGATGCACACCTTGACGGCGGCCGAAGGGACGCTCTTGCAGGAGAAGAGGACGCCGCCGTCCGCCGCCGATTCCGCGCGGATGCCCGCCGCGAGGTAGGCCGCGGCGTACCCCTCGGCGGGAACGGCGTAGATGGCGTCCTCCGCCTCCACGCCCGCCAGGGCGAGCGTCTGCTGCTTGTCGCTCCAGCCGGACGCCGCGAGGTCGCCGGTATAGAAGCGCGTCGTGTTGAGCACGATGTCCGCCCCGCCGAAGCTGTGCCAACCGCCGTCATACGCCCACAGTTCGAAGAGCGACGTCTCCCCGCCCCCGGCGAGCAAATAAAAGGCGTCCTGCTGCGGCGAGGCGGGCAGCTCTTCGACGAGCAGCACCTCGCGCCCGAGCACCGAAGCCAGCTGCTGCGCGAAGGCCTGCGCGCGGTCCGCCTCCGCTTCCGCGCGGTCCGCCTCCGCCTGCAGCGCGGTGAAAAACTCCTCCGAGAGGGTGTCGAAGTCGACGAGCACCTCCCAGTTGTCCGCGTCGGGCACGCCGGCGGCGTCGTAGGGCGGCGCCTCGTTGTCCGCCGTCTTCGACCGCACCAGCGCGCCGCGCTCGCCCGCGGGATAAAAGGTGATCTCGTTCGCCCCGTAGGTGTACGAGGCATTCCACGCATAGATGGAGCGGGCGGCGTAGAAGCCGTTGTGCAGGTCGGCGCCGATGGCGGCGAGCGCCTCGATGATGGCCTGGTACACGTTCGCCGCGGGCGAGGCGGGCAGCTGCGGCTGCACCCCGCGCTCGACGGTGAACTGCGCGGCGAAGCCCGCCTGTTCCTCCCCCGACACCGTGCGGAAGAACTGCACGGTGACGGTGCCGTACTGCTCGGTGACGCAGGCGGGCAGCGCGCACTGCCAGCTGTACACGCCGCTGCCCACCCCTTCCACCGCGCCGGCGTACGCGAGGCGGTATCGCTCGGTGCTCCTGCCGTCGGGCAGGCGGAAGGCGGCGTCCACCTCCGCGTTCTGCGCGAACGGCGCGACCAGGAACAGCCTGTTTCCCTCCGCCGCCCCCTGGTAGATCTGCTCGGGCACGCACCGCGTCAGCGTGCCCGACGCATCCGAAAAATAGATCATAGGTATCCCTCCCCCGAAAAAATAGGGGCGGCGCGTAGGCACGCGCCGCCCTTTGGCGACTTTATTATACAGCATGTGCGCGGCGCGGCAAAGCGTCGCCGCCAAAAAATCGGGGAAAGTGCGCCCTTTGGGGACAAAGGAAACGCCTTACTCGCTGCGCAGCGCCACCACGGGGTCGCGCTTGGCGGCCGCCGAAGCGGGCACGAGGCCGGAGATGAGGGTGAGCACCACGCTGATGACGATCATGATGAACGCGCTCAGCGGCGGCAGCGCCGCCAGCCCCGCGATGCCGGTGAGCGGCGTCAGGATGGCGTTGACGATGATCTGGCACAGGTAGGCGACGAGCACGCCGAAGCAGCCGGAGATGAGGCCGATGATGAAGGTCTCGGCGTTGAAGACGCGCTTGATGTCCTTGCGCCGCGCGCCGATGGCGCGCAGGACGCCGATCTCCTTGGTGCGCTCGACGACGGAGACATAGGTGATGACGCCGATCATGACGGTGGACACGACGAGCGAGATGCCCGTAAATGCGACGAGCACATAGGTGATCGCGTCGAGGATGGTCTGCACCATACCCATCAGCAGCCCGACGGTGTCGGTGTACTGCACCGCCGTCTTGCCGTCGTCCGGCGAGGCGTCCGCGTCCGTATTCCACGCGTCGAGGTAGGCGAGGATCTCTTCCTTGGTGTCGAAGTCGCGCGGATAGATGGCGATGGAATTGGGCGCGTCGTTGCCGCCCAGCGAACGGATGGCCTGCCCCACGCCGATGGAGTTGCTGATGTACAGCTCCTGCAAGAAGTCGAGCAGGGGGCCGAGTTCAGGGTTCTGCGCCTCGATCTCCTGCCGCTGCGCGTCGGTGATCTGCGAAAAATACGTCCCGTTGAGGTGCGCGGAGGGGGAGAGGTAGATGGTCGTTCCCGCATCCCCTTCCCCGAAGTTGATGCGCCCGCCGTCTGCGATATGCGCGAGGTCGTCCATGCTGATGGTCGTATTCATCCACTCGACGATCTGCGACTGCATATTCTCCTGCACGTACTCTTCGATCAGCTCCTCGGTCAGGTTGAGCCCGCGCGAGAGACAGCCGTAGGTGAGCCCGTCCTTGAGGCGGAGCACCGCGGTGATCTTGATCTCGACGCCGTCCTCCCCGCCGTTCGTGTCGAGGTCGGTGCGCTCGCCCACATAGTTGAAGGCGTGGCCGCTGCCCGGCATGAAGTAGCTCGCGTTCTTTTGATACACGGCGTCGTTGTAGTAGAGGGTGAATTGATTCCCGGTCAGCTCGTCGAAGGAGAAGGAGAGGTAGTCTCCGATGTCGTCGGGGTCGTAGTCCTCCGTCTCGCCGCCGCCCAGCTCGAACAGGCTGAGGAAGTCGTCTTCGGTGATGTACCCCAGCTGCGCGAGCAGCAGGTCGGTCATATCGTTGTTGGTGCCGACGACGAGCACCGCCTCATTCGATTCTTTCGGGAAGTAGCCGCCCTCGTTGAGGATGTCGTACTGCGAGAGGACGTAGTCGCCGTAGGCGCCGCGCGCCTCGTCGAAGTTAGACGTGCCCGGCATGGTGTTGACGACGGAGCCGAGGTAGTCGACGAGATACGCCATCTGCGCGTACTTCTCCTCCTGGTCCTCGAGCACGTTGATGAAGTACTGTTTGAGCGAGGAGAGGGAGCGGATCTCCTCCTTCGCGTCGTCGCCCACGCCCGTCGTAACGGTGGTGAACAGGTTGTCGACCAGCGTCGCGCCCGTGTCCTGCGTGATGGCGTAGTACCACTCTTCGGGCATGCTCTCGATGTAGTCGATATAGCCCTCCTGCGTGATCTCGTTGGCGACGGTCAGCCCCATCGCGATCTGGGTGAGGAAAGAGTTGACGTACACCTTGTTGTCCAGCTCGGACAGGTCGGGCATATCCCCCGCCGACTGCAAGCCCGCCATGATGGAGGTGGGGTCGAGGGAGGTCTCGGTGATCTCGAGCGGGTAGTAGGAGAGCATATCCTCTTCCGTCTGGCGGATATAGTTGTTGAAGCCGTTGGAGAGGGCGAGCACGTGGCAGACGCTGATGATGCCGATGCTGCCCGCGATGCTCGTGACCGCCGTGCGCCCCTTTTTGGTGAGCAGGTTGCGCCCCGAAAGCATGAAGGCCGTCCAGAAGGACATGCTCGTCTTTTCTCTGTTCTTGCGCAGCGCGCGGCGGGCGCGGCGCTGCTCGGCGGCGGAAGCGTTTGCAGCGACCGTCCCCTCCTCGACGTACGCCTCGTCCGGCTCGAAGGGGTCGGTGTCCCCCACGATCTGCCCGTCTTTGAGCTCGACGATGCGGGAAGCGTACCGCTTGGCGAGCTCAGGGTTGTGGGTGACCATGATGACCAGCCGCTCCCCCGCGATCTCGCGGATGAGGTCCATGATCTGCACGCTCGTCGCGCTGTCCAGCGCGCCCGTCGGCTCGTCGGCGAGCAAGATCTCGGGGTTGTTGACCAGCGCGCGGGCGATGGCCACGCGCTGCATCTGCCCGCCCGAGAGCTGGTTGGGTCGCTTGTGCAGTTCGCCGCCCAGCCCGACGCGCTCGAGCGCCTGTTTGGCGCGCGCCTTGCGCTCCTGCGGGCGGATGCCCGACAGCGTGAGCGCCAGCTCGACGTTTTCGAGCACCGTCTGGTGCGGGATGAGGTTGTACGACTGGAAGACGAAGCCGATGCTGTGGTTGCGGTAGGCGTCCCAGTCGCCGTCCTTGTAGCCCTTGGTCGAGCGGCCCTTGATGACGAGGTCGCCCGAGGTGTAGTGATCCAGCCCGCCGATGATGTTGAGCAGCGTCGTCTTGCCGCAGCCCGAGTGGCCGAGCACCGCGACGAACTCCTTGCTGCGGAAGTTGAGCGATACGCCGCGCAGCGCGTGCACCGCCGAATCGGCGACCTTATAATCTTTCGTGATCTTTTCAAGCTGTAAGATTGCCTGTGCCATTCTCTGTCTCCTGTGCGCGGCGCGCCCTCGCGCCCGCGCGGTTTCAGTCTTTGCCCCGCCCGCGGCGGAGCCATTCATACAAAAAGTACCGCCGCGCCCGCGCTCACGCCTGCGCCGCGGCCTCGCTTTGGGCGGCCTCCTGTTTGGCGTCCTCGACGGAGGAATTGAACGCGTCGATGAACTCGTGCGCCTCCGAGAGGAAGTGCTCCAGCCGCTTTTCGCCGAAGCGGGCGATGATGTTTTCGAGCACGGCGTTGATGCGCCGCTTGATCTCGGCGTACGCGCCGTACGCCTCGTCGGTCAGCTCGATGTAGGCGATCTTGCGGTCCTTTGCGTCGGGGACGCGGCGCACGACCTTTTTCGCCTCCAGCTTGTTGACGATCTGCGAGACGGCCGAGCGGGTGATGTCGAGGATCTCGGCGAGGCGGCTGGAGATCAGGCGCCTGCCCTCCCCCTTCGCCACGACGATCTCGCGCATCATCAGCATCTCTGTGTTGTTGAAGGGCAGCGAATGGTACACCTCCTGCGCCCCTTCCAGCTGCTTGCTGATGCTGTAGATCTCCTGCATCAAGAGATTCGCGTCCATACTTCCCTCCTTCGGGCGATTGATAAGCCCTTAATTGTTAATTATTTTACGCAATCCTACACAAAAAGTCAACCGTTTGGCGCGCGCGGCGGCGCGATTTCACAGCCTTTTCATCCGCCCCGCGCCGCCGTCACAAACGCGGGGCGGACGGGCGCTTTCTGCATTTTTTGGCGCTTTTTGTGTGTTTGCGCATGGTTTAGAATGGTTTTTGCAGCCGAACGGCGGCGCGCTCGGCGGGCGCATGGAAGCGCCCGCCCCTGCACACACTATCCGAAAGCGAAATTGCAACTAAAACGGAGCGGTATTTCCGCTTGCCGCGGCGGCGCGCAGCCGCTATACTGTTTCTAAAAAAAAAGAAGATGAAAAAAGGAGATTTGCAATGATCGATCCGAGGAAGGTCGCCGTCATCGGCTGTGGGTTTGTAGGCGCTGCCTGCGCGTTCGCGCTCATGCAGCACGGGCTGTATTCTGACATGGTGCTCATCGACGTGGCGCGCGCCCGCGCCGAGGGCGAGGCGGAGGACATCGCGCACGGGCTGCTCTTCGCCAAGCCCATGAACATCCGCGCGGGAGAGTACGCCGACGCCGCCGACGCGGCGATGGCGATCGTGACGGCGGGCGCCAACCAAAAACCGGGCGAGACCCGCCTCGACCTCGTCAAGCGCAACAGCGCCATCCTGCTCTCCGTGCTCGGCGAGCTGGAAAAGGTCGGCTTTGCGGGCAACATCCTCGTCGTGTCCAACCCCGTCGACGTGCTCACGCGCGTCGCCCAAAAGCACGCCCGCCAGCCCGAGGGGCGCGTCTTCGGCTCGGGCACGGTGCTCGATACCGCCCGCCTGCGCTACCTGCTGGGCGAGCACCTCGACGTGGACAACCGCAGCGTGCACGCCTTCATCGTCGGCGAACACGGCGACAGCGAGATCGCCCTCTGGAGCAGCGCGACGGTGTCCGGCGTGCCGCTGCACGACTTCTGCGAGATGCGCGGCTACTTCGACCACGAAAACGCCATGCGCGAGATCGGCGAGTCGGTCAAAAACAGCGCCTACCGCATCATCGAGCGCAAGGGCGCGACCTACTACGGCATCGCGATGGCGGTGCTGCGCATTTGCGAGGCGGTCGTGCGCGACGAAAAGTCTATCCTGCCCGTCTCCACCGCCCTGCACGGGGAATTCGGCATCGAAGACGTCACGCTCAGCGTGCCCGCCATCGTCGGCAAGAACGGCGTGGAGAAGATCGTGCCCGTATCGCTGAGCGAAGACGAGCGCACCCGCCTGCTCTACTCGGCAGACGTGCTGCGCGGCGTGTGCAGCGAGCTGTAAAAATAAATGGAATGAAAAAAAGGAGAGCTGAAAAGCTCTCCTTTTTTATGCTGTTCGTAAAGAAATTACTCCATGACGGCGACCGCGCCGGCTTCCTTCATGCGAGCAACGATCTTTTCGGCCTCTTCCTTGTTGACGCCTTCCTTGATCATGCCGAGATCTTCGACGAGCTTCTTCGCTTCGGCCAGGCCGAGGGAGGTGAACTCGCGGACAGCCTTGATGACCTCGATCTTCTTCGCACCGATCTCCTTGAGCTTGACGTTGAACTCCGTCTTCTCTTCCTCTGCGGGAGCGGCAGCGCCTGCAGCGGGAGCAGCGGCGACTGCGACGGGAGCGGCGGCGCTGACGCCGAACTCCTCTTCCAAAGCCTTGACGAGCTCGTTGAGCTCGACGACCGTCATACCTTTGATCTCTTCGATGAACTTAGCGATATCTGCCATTTTCGTGATCCTCCGAATTATTTTTTATTTTGGATTTTTCCGCCCTTTTTACGCCGCGGCGGGAGGCGGCGGCGCTATGCCGCACCCGAAAGGCGGTTTACGCGCCCTTCTTTTCCGCGATCGCGTTGAGCGCCACGACGACGCCGCGCAGCATTGCGGAAAGCACGCCTGCGAAGTTGGCGATCGGTGCCTGCATGGAACCGAGCATCTTCGCGATGAGTTCTTCTCTCGAAGGCATCTCGGCCAGTGCCTTGACGCCCTGCACATCGATGTAAGCGTTGTCGACGTACGCGCTCTTGAGCTTGATCTTTTCGGGCAGGTCTTTCACCGCCTGCGCGAAGATCTTCGCCGCGCCCGTTTCGTCCGGGCCGAACGCCGTCGCCGTCGGGCCGTTCAGGTCCGCGTCGAACGCGGTGACGCCCAGCTCGTTGAGGGCCTTGCGCACGAGGGTGTTTTTGTACACCTTGTACTCGGCGCCCGCCTCGCGGAACTTGTTGCGCAGCGCGGAAACTTCCGCGACCGTGAGCCCTTTATAGTCGACAAAGACCACAGATTTGCTCTTTTGGATCTTCTCTTTGATCTCTTCGACAACCTGATTTTTTGCTTCCAGATTGGCTGACATTCTCTACCTCCTGTTCAGATTTTTCCGCAGGGAGCACCGTGCTCTCTGCGGCAGAGCGCCCGCAAGAGGCGCCCGCCCGCCATGCGGGCCGCAAACAAAAAGTCCTTACACCGCA
>CASEIS010000023.1 GCA_949287895.1 uncultured Bacillota bacterium | reverse complement strand
CTGTTCCGCTGACAAAACAATATCGTGCGGGCGTGGCGGAATTGGCAGACGCGCCGGACTTAGGATCCGGTGGGAGACCTTGCAGGTTCAAGTCCTGTCGCCCGCACCAGGCAATGTATAAGGGCGCATCTCGCGCCCTTTCTGCATGTCTCGGGCTTCGGTCATTTACATCTTGGTAAACTCCCTCGCCCTCGCATTTGTAAGTGCACGATCTGCAACCCTTCTCCATCGCCTGGTTTTCTCGCGTAGTTTTCTGCGCCTGCGGCTCCTCTTCCCAAAAAATCTTTGCGTTGCAAATCTTTTTTGGGAGCCCTGTAATTATATAAGGGCGCATCTCGCGCCCTTTCTGTGTTTATATCGTCGCCGCGAGCCGCGCGGTTTTTGGCGGCGCAAACGGTTGCTTTTTGCCGCACTTTTCGCTATACTGTATAGTAGTTCGCATATGCGAACGATAAGTCGTAAGGGAGGAAGGACAGATGGATCATGTGCTGTACCGCGTGCGCAAATACACCGGCATCGACGCCGAAGCGTGCGCCGAATGCTTTTACGAGAGCTTTTTCGATGGCCCCCTGACGGAAAGCGACAGGCAATTTTTGCGCGACTACGCGCAGGTGCTCATCGAAAAGTGTTCCTTTGCCTATGTCGCGGAGTCGGGCGGCAGGGTGGTGGGGTTCATCGCCGGGCATTTCAAAAAGCAGTTTGACCGCAAGCTCGCCAAAAAGCGGGAGGCGCAGGCGCATTACGGCGCGTGGCTGCGCTGCTTTTTCAAGTTCGCCGTCGGCGGGTATAAGCTGTCCGCGCCCTTCCAAGAGCAGTTTTCACGCTTCTTCGCGCAGGTCAAGGAGGGCGATAAGTCCGCGCCGCGCGGCTGCGACTGCGAGCTGATGGCGCTCTGTTCTCTTAAGCAGTACCGCAAGGGGCTGGGTACGGCGCTGTGGCGGGTATTCGCCGCGCATTGCCGCGCGTGCGGCGCAAGGTGCGTGCGCGTGTTCACCAATTCGGACGCCACCTACACCTTCTACGAAAAGCGCGGCTTTGTCCGCGTATGGGAGAAGCCCTATTCCTTCGGCGGCGGCAGCTCGTATATCTATGAATACAATTTATAATGGGGGAAGGCGCAATGCGTGAACGTGCAAGACCGCGCATTGCCCGTTTGCAGGCGCGCGGGCAACATAACAGACAAAAAGAGCGCAAAGAGGCGCGCCGCGTATGCGGCGCGCCGTATTTTATGGCTTTGCAGAGTACTATGTCTGGCATAAATGCGCGTTTTTGCCCGCTTCGGCAGGGGCGGGCTCTGCGGGCGGAGCGGTCACCTTTTGCGCAGCTTGGAGGGGTCGCAGCGGCGGGGCACGATCTTGTCGTAGTCGCCGCACACGCTGAAGACGTGCTCGTCTAAATGGAACTGCGTGATCTTGTCCGGCTGTTCGGCGCCGCTGCGGTAGATCTTCCCCCCGCAGTATTCCACCTTGCGCCAGCAGGCGGCGAGCGTCTCGCCGTAAAACTTGATGTAGCTCTCGCGCGCTGTCCAGTGCGCGTAAAAGTCAGGCAGGCCGCAGATCTCCCTTCGCTCCCGCTCGGTAAAGGCGCGCAGCACCGCGGGCCGCGCGCGCCCGTCCAGCCGCTCGCAGTCCAGCCCGACCCGCTTTTTTCCGACGGCGAGCGCCGTCAGACCGCGGCTGTGCGTGAGATTAAAGTGAATTTTTCGCCCTTCAATGAAAGGTTTGCCGTGAATCGATTTACAAATGACCGGATTTGGTATATTATAGTAGGAGGACAAGATCATCCGGATGTAATCGTCAGAGCCGACCGTTTCATAGGTATAATAGATATCTAACATACTTATAGTATAGCATACTTTGCGGCGATTGCAAGGCTTTTGTCTATTTCCATGCAGAAATTTACGGAGGTACGCGCCATGACCCGAGCGGATCGCGCGGAAGAAAATTTCAGAAAGGGTCTCAACTGCGCCCAGTCCGTCTTTCTCGCCTTCTCCGACCTGACGGGGATGGACGAAAGGACGGCCCTAAAGGTCTCCGCTCCCCTCGGCGGCGGGGTAGGGCGGCTGCGCGAGATCTGCGGCGCCGTCACGGCGATGGAGATGGCGGCAGGCCTGCTCTTTTATGACGCCGACCACCCGACCAACGAGGAGAAGTCTGCCCTCTACGCGCGCGAGCAAGAGCTCGCCGCCCGCTTCCGCGCCGCCTGCGGCACCATCATCTGCCGCGAGCTGCTCGCGGGGGTGGAGACGGAGGAAGGTTCGCAGGCGGAAGAGCGCACGGAAGAGTACTACAGGCGCCGCCCCTGCCCGCGCATCTGTCGCACCGCCGCAGATATTTTTGAAGGATATCTGCGCGAGCAGGGCGTCCTGCCCGCCGCCGGCGATCCTTTGCCCGGCCCCGCCGCGCGGTAAAGAGCGCGCCCGCGCGCGCCCGTTCGAAGGATCCGCAAACGCGGCCGCGCCGCATTCGGCGCGGAAAAGAGGGGAGCCGCGCCCCCGCGCAAACATTCAAAAAGTTCCAAACAAAAAGTTCCAAAAAAAATCGTATCGGTCAGACGCGCAGGAAAGGACAATTCGAGAGGCGCCGATGCGGCCCGCCCGCAGGGGAGGGCAGACAGCCTTGCGGGCTTCCGCAAGACGATCACACCCATCGAAAGGTTGCAAAAAGGCGAAACAAAGTCATGATCTACACGGTAACGTTCAATCCCGCGCTCGACTACATCCTGCGGGTGGGGCAACTGTGCCCCGGCAAACTGCACCGCACCGAGAGCGAAGCGTTCGCGGTCGGCGGCAAGGGCATCAACGTCTCGGTGGTGCTCAAAAATCTCGGCGTACATTCGGTCGCGACCGGCTTCCTCGCCGGAGACGTGGGCAACGTCCTCTGCCGCCTGCTGGACAGGCAGGGCATCGTGCACGACTTCATCCGCGTAGACGGCCAGTCGCGCATCAACGTCAAGATCAAGGGGAAGGAGGAGACGGAGATCAACGGCGGCGGGCCGGATATCCCGCCCGCCGCCATCGCCGCCCTCGCCGAAAAGCTGGCCGCCGCGCCCGCGGGTTCCATCCTCGTGCTCGCGGGCAGCGTGCCCGCCTCCCTCCCCAAAACGGCGTACGAGCAGCTGCTCACCGCCGTCGGCCGCAAGGACCTGCGCATCGTCGCCGATGCTTCGGGCGCCCTCCTTTTGGGCGCGCTGCCCTTCCGCCCCTGGCTCATCAAGCCCAACCGCGACGAGCTGGACGAGACCTTCGGCCTGCATATGCGCAGCGTCGACGAGGCGCTCGCCTACGCGCAGAAGCTGCGCACGATGGGCGCGCGCAACGTCATCGTCAGCATGGGCGGCAGCGGCGCGCTGATGGTCACCGAGTCTGGCACCTACTTCCAGTCTGCCTTTCAGGGCAGGGTGGTGGATACCGTCGGCGCGGGAGACTCGCTCGTCGCGGGCTTCATCGCCGCCAAAGAGGCGGGGGAGGGGGACCGCGAGGCGCTGCGCTATGCGGTCGCCGCCGGCTGCGCCAGCTCCTTCCGCGAAGGCCTCGCCGAACAGGCGGATATCCGCGCCCTCCTCGCGCGCGACCGGTGACGGCCGCCTTCCGCGGGAAGGGGACGGAGGGGAGCGCATCCGTTCTGCCGCCTTTCCGCGCGCGCCGACGTACGGCGCGCCCCGCAAAATGTCGCGCGTAAGATCAAAAATAAAGCGAAAAACAAGGTCAAAAAAAACGCCCGCGGGGACCCGCGCGCCCGCGCGGCTCCCCTCCGTTTTTTTTGCCCGCTTTTGTGGCCGCTTTTACCGCCCCCGCCCCGCGCACGCGCGGGGCGGGGGCGCAGCTCGCGGCGGCGGCCGCCTATGCGGCCGCGCCCTGCTTCAGCTCGTACAGGCGGCTTTCGATCTGCGTCTCCAGCCACTTGTCGATGTCTCCGTAGACGGAGACGACGTACTCCTTCACCTCCGCCGACAGCTGCGACAGCGCCGCGTACTTCGCCTTCTCCAGCGCAGCCGTCTGCGCCTCCTTGTCAAAGGTCCCCGCTTCCTTCAGCGCCTGCACGTACGTCTGGTAGGTCGCCTTGACCGCGCTGTCCACGATGCCGATCGCTTCGTTCAGGTAGCGCGCCAGCGCGTCGTCGCCCAACTTGCCCTTGATGAGCGCCGTCAGCAGCGTCAGCCCCCACGATATGAGCGCCGTCGCCGCAGTCACGGCGATCGGCACCACGATGCTCTGCCAATCCATCCTTGTACCTCCGCTCTATTTTTTCAGGTCGCGGACGTCGTGCTGCAGCTCGAGGACCTGCCCCTCCAGCTTATACGTCCGCTCCACGACCTCGTTGTGTTTGGAGACTTTCGCCTCCAGCTGTTCCAGGCGGTAGCTCGTCATCTTCGAGCCCGCCAAAATCCCGGCAAACGTGCCGAGCAGCGACCCCGCCAAAGACAGCATCGCCACGATCACCGTCGGATCCATCCCGTCCCTCCTTTTCCCGCTGCGGGTTTCTCCCTCTACTATACCGCCGCGGCGGCGCAAACGCAAGGATGTATGTCAATTATTTGCATTTTTTGAGTACTTTTGTGTATTTTTTTGCGCATTTTTCGCGCAAGGCTTGCGCGCCTCCCGGCCGCGTATTATAATAGAGAAAAAGAGCTCGCCGCGCGGCGGCTCGGCAACCGATCTTGGAGGAAAATATGAAAAAGCAAGCGTTCAATCCCTATCTGCCCGGCTACGAGTACATACCCGACGGCGAGCCGCATATCTTCGGCGACCGCGTCTACGTCTATGGCTCGCACGACAAGTTCAACGGCATCTCTTTTTGCCTGAACGACTACGTCTGCTGGAGCGCGCCTGTCGACGACCTGTCCGACTGGCGTTACGAGGGGGTCATCTTCCGCCGCAGGCAGGATCCCGCGGGCAAGCCGGGGTTCTGGAACGCGATGTACGCGCCCGACGTCTGCCAGGGTCCGGACGGGCGGTACTACCTGTATTATTTTATCGGCTATAACGGCATCATCTCCGTCGCCGTGTGCGATACCCCCGCGGGCAAGTACGAGTACCTCGGCCCCGTCCGCTATGCAGACGGCACCCCGCTCGGAAAAAAGAAGGAGCCGCTGCAGTTCGACCCCGGCGTGTTCGTCGACGACGACGGCAAGGTCTATATGTACACCGGCTTCGGCCCGGTCAATTACCCGGCCATCCTGCTCGGCGGGCACAAGGCGTCCGAACACGGCGCGATGGGCTTCGAATTGGAGCCGGACATGGTCACCGTCCGCCGCGGCCCGCAGTACATCGGCATCAAGGGGAGAGCGGAAGGAAAGGGCACCCCGTACGAGGGGCATGAGTTCTTCGAAGCCTCCTCCATGCGCAAATTCAACGGAAAGTATTACTTCATCTACAGTGCCTTCGACGGACATGAGCTGTGCTACGCCGTCAGCGACGACCCGCTCTCCGGCTTCGAGTTCGGCGGCACCCTCGTCTCCAACGGCGACGTCGGCATGCCCGGCGTCACGAAGGAGCGCCCCCGCAACGACATCGGCAACACGCACGGCAGCCTCATCGAGATCGGCGGCAAATACTACGTGTTCTACCACCGTCACACCAACCGTCACGCCTTCTCGCGCCAGGCGTGCGCCGAGGAGATCCGCTTCGAAAACGGCAAGTTCTATCAGGCGGAGATGACCTCCTGCGGCCTCAACGGCGGCCCGCTCGCGGGCAAGGGCAGCTATCCCGCCCGCATCGCCTGCAACCTCTATTCCGAGCAGGGGATGCACTTCTGCGGCGTCATCAAATACGGCAAGGGCAGGTACCCGTACTTCACCCAGTCGGGTGGCGACCGCGAGGAGAATGACGACCAGTACATCGCCAACTTCTGCGACGGCTGCGTCGCCGTCTACAAGTACTTTGCGCTGAAGGGCTGCAAGGGGGTCGAAGTGGAGCTGCGCGGCCCGGGCGGCGGCGTTCTCGAGCTGGGCGTCGAGGCGGACAAGCCCCTCGGCTCGGCCGAAGTGCCCCGCGGGAGCGGCGTGCGCAAGGTGCGCATCGAGGCGGCCATGCCCGACGGCAAGCAGGCCATCTGCCTGCGCTACCGCGGCAAGGGGAAGGTCGAACTTATTTCCTTCACCATCCTGTAACATTTTGTGCGGCAAACGCTTTGGCGGCCGCGCGGGCATTTCTGCCCGCGCGGCCGCTTTTGGTTGCCTCCCTTTTGCGCCCCCGCGCCGCGCGCGGGGGCGACCGTTTTTGCGCAAAAATGATGAAAGCTCTGCGAAAAAATGGATAAAAACGGTGATTTTCCTGCCCGCGCGCGCAAGTTGTTTGCATTTTCGGGGCGGGTATGGTATACTAAAACAGAATACTTGCAGGGGTTTATTATGGAAGAAACGCAAAAAAAGAGTTTATTTTCCGCCGTGCAGCCGAGCGGCGCAGTCACCATCGGCAATTATATCGGCGCCATCCGCAACTTCGTCCGTCTGCAGGACGAGTATCGCTGCATCTACGCGGTCGCAGACCTGCACGCCATCACCGTGCGGCAGGAGGCGGCGGCGCTCCGCCGCAACACCCTCGAGCTGATGGCGCTGTTCATCGCCTGCGGCATCGACCCGGACAAGTGCGTGCTCTTCGTGCAGTCGCACGTCCCCGCGCACTGCGAGCTGACGTGGGTGCTCAACACCATCGCCTACCCGGGCGAGCTCTCGCGCATGACGCAGTTCAAAGACAAGAGCGCCAAGCACGCCGACAACGTCAACATGGGCCTGATGGACTACCCCGTCCTCATGGCGTCGGATATCCTCCTGTACCAGGCTGCGCTCGTGCCCGTCGGCGCGGACCAGAAGCAGCACCTCGAGCTGACGCGCGACCTCGCCATCCGCTTCAACAACCGCTACGGGCAGACCTTCACCGTCCCCGACGGCTACATCCCCAAGGACAGCGGCGCGCGCGTCATGAGCCTCGCCGACCCTTCCCGCAAGATGAGCAAGTCTGACGAAAACCCGAACGGCTTCGTCACCATGTCAGACGACCGCGACACCATCCTGCGCAAGTTCAAGCGCGCGGTGACGGACAGCGACGCGCAGGTGCGCTACGATCCCGCCGCAAAGCCGGGCGTCTCCAACCTGCTCGTCATCTACCACGCCTTTACCGGCAAGAGCATCGCCGAGGCGGAAAAGGAGTTCGAGGGCAAGGGGTACGGAGACTTCAAAATGGCGGTCGGGGAGACGGTCGCCGACGCGCTCGCGCCCATCCAGGCAGAACGCGCCCGCCTGCTGGCGGACAAGGCCTACCTCAACGAGGTGATGCGCCGCGGGCAGGAGCAGGCCTCCCGCATCGCCCGCCGCACCCTCTCCAAGGTGTACCGCAAAGTCGGGTTCTACGCGGGAGAGTGAGGCGGTGTTCGGCTACATCCAACCGGATATCCCGCATATGTACGTCAAGGACGGCGTATTGTATAAGGCCCTTTACTGCGGCCTGTGCAAGAGCCTGGGCGGCTGCTGCGGCCAGCGCGCGCGCATGGCGCTTTCCTACGACATGACATTTTTGTCCGCGCTGCTGCACAACCTAACGGGGAAAGACGTGCGCATCGAAAAGCGGCGCTGCGCGCTGCACCCCTTCGTGCCGCGCAACATGGCCGCCGACGACGACCTCACCCGCAAGGTCGCCTGCCTCAACGCCGCGCTCGCCTATTACAAGGCGGGGGACGACGTGGAGGACGAGGGCAAGGGCCGCCTCACCCGCGCATGGCTGCGCGGCGGCGCCCGCCGCGCGGAGAAGCTGTTCCCCGAAACGTGCGCGCACATCGCCCCGCACATGCGGCAGCTGCGCGCGCTGGAAAAGGAGAACTGCGCCAGCATCGACCGCGCCGCCGACCCTTTCGCGCTGCTCATCGCAGACCTGTCGGACGACTGCCTCGGCGAGGCCGCCACCGAACACACCCGCGCCCTGTGCTACGGCATCGGCAAGTGGGTGTACCTCATCGACGCCCTCGACGACTACGATAAGGACGTCAAGAAGAAAAACTACAACCCCTTCCTCGCGGCCTTCGGCGCGCCGACGCGCGCGCAGATGCTGCAGGAGAACGGAGAAGAAGTGCGCTTCATATTCCGCAGCATCTTTGCCGAAAACGCAGAGCGGCTGGCAAAGCTGCGCTTTTATTTCAACCACGACCTGACCGACAACATCATCCTGCGCGGGCTTCCCGCGGCCACCCGCCGCGTGCTGTGCGGATGCAAAGATAGGCGCAAACCCACACAAATCGACTGGAACCGGATCTGACCGGGGAGGATACCATGAACAAACAGTACTACGACCTGCTGGGCGTCACCGAAAACTCGACCGACGAGGAGATCGAGGCGCGCTACAACGCGCTCAAGAAAAAATATTCGGAAGACCGCTTCCTCGAAGGGGAGGCGGGCAACGAGGCTGCCCGCATGCTCAACCGCATCGAGGCCGCCTACACCGAGATCATGACCGAACGCCGCGAGCGGCGCTCCGCTTCGGACACGGCCTCTTCGTACGCGAAGGTCGAGCAGCTCATCCGCGACGGCAAGATCGCCGACGCGCAGTCGGCGCTGGACGCCTTTAACGAGCGCCCTGCCGAGTGGCATTACCTGCAGTCGGTCGTCTTTTACCGCAAGAGCTGGATCAACGAGAGCAAGAAGCAGCTCGAGATCGCCATCCAGATGGACGGCTCCAACGAAAAGTACCGCACGGCGTACAACAAGCTCAAGGAAAAGATCGAGTACGACAAGCGCCGCGCCGAGAACCCGCAGGAGGGGCAGGCTGCCCGGCAGCAGGCGCAGCCGGACTACGACGAGCAGCCGCAGATGGGCGGCGGCCTCTGCGAGCAGTGCGCCACCTGCTGCGCCTGCAATATGCTGTTCAACTGCTGCATGAACGCCTGCTGCGGCTGCAGGTAAGCCGCCTGCCGCGATGAAACGCACTTCCTTTTCGGTCGCGCTGTCCGCCATCGCCTGCGCGCTGGCCGTCATCTTCATGGCGCTGGGCATCAACGTGCCCTTTCTGCTCGCGAGCGGCTACATATTCGGCGCGATCTTCCTGATGCTGCCCCTCGCCAAGGGGATGCGGCTGGGCGGCTTCCTCGCCTATGCGGCGACCTGCCTGCTCTGCCTGCTCTTCGGCGGTATCGCGCAGTTCTACAAATTGTTTCCGTTCATCGTCTTTTTCGGGCTGCACCCGCTCACAAATTCGCTGCAGGAAAAGTTCGGCGTCAACCGCTGGGTCGCGCTGCTCGTCAAGGACGTGTGGTTCGTCGGGGCGATGTGCGCCTCGTGGGCGCTCTTCTGCGCCATGGCGGGCATCGGCCCGGAAGCCCTTCCCTTCGACTGGATGTTTGAATGGGCGTACCTGCTCATCTGCGTCGGCGGCGCCGTATTGTTCGTGTTTTACGATTGGCTGATGCGCCGCTGCCAGCGCCTGGTCGACTACGCCGTCTCCCGCCTGACGGGGGGCAAGGGCGGCAAAAAAGGGAGCGGAAAGGACAGGCCGTCCCCGCCGCCCGCACAGGAAGCGGACGTGTTCGACGAGTTTTCGCCGCACGGCGGAAGGGAAGAGGACGGCGGCGAAGGCGGCGGAAAGAATAAAGGCGGCTGAGCCGCGCAGAGAGAAAGCAAAAAAAAGTGAGAGATCTGGTATGACGGACAGGACGCAAGTCACAGGAAAAAATCAGGAATTTACAGGCCTGGTCGAGTCGCTCGGCTGCAACGGAGAGGGGATCGTACATATGGGCGATACCGTCTTTTTCGCTCCCTTCACGGTCGCGGGCGAAAAGGTCAAGTTCCGTGCGCTCAAGGTCAAAAACCGCATCGGCTACGCCAAGGCGCTCGAGATCCTGACCCCCGCCGACGAGCGCGTCCGCCCGCGCTGCCCGCTGTTCACCCGCTGCGGCGGCTGCCAGATCCAGCACAACCGCTACGGCGCCCAGCTCAAACTCAAGAGCAATACGGTGCAGGACGCCCTCCGCAAGGTCGCCGGCATCGAGTGGGATGTGCCGCTCACCGTCAAGAGCGACAATCAGTTCGAGTACCGCAACAAACTGCAGATCCCCGTCGGCGTCAATAAGGACGGCCGCGGCGTCATCGGCTTTTATGCCGAGCGCAGCCACCGCATCGTCCCCGTCTCCCGCTGCCCCATCCACCCGCGCTGGGCGGAGGACGTCATCGCCATCTTCGCGGGGTACATGACCTCCTGCGGCGTGCGCGCCTACGACGAGCGCACCGGCGAGGGGGTGCTCCGCCACATCGTCGTGCGCGACGTAGACGGCAGCTTCCTCGTCACCGCAGTCACCGCCACCGAGACGCTCCCGCAGGCCGACCGCCTCGTCGCGCTGCTCGGCAAAAAATTCAAGACCTTCTCCCTCTGGCAAAACGTCAACCCGGGCACGGGCAACGGCGTCTACGGCGATACCTTCCGCCTGCTGTACGGCAAGGGCAGGTACGCCTCGCACGAGTTCGGCATCCATTTCGAGGTCGGCCCCAACACCTTCGTGCAGATCAACCGCGGCGTCTGCCGCAAGCTGTACGAGCGCACCGTCCGCTTCGCGCTGGACAGCGGCGCCAAGGTGGTCATCGACGCCTACAGCGGCTGCGGGCTGCTGACCGCCATGCTCGCCCGCCAGGTTGGCAAGGCGTACGGCATCGAGGTGGTGAAGGAAGCCTCCGCCTGTGCCGACAGCCTCATCGAGCCCAACCGCCTCGAGGGCAAGCTGTTCAACATCTGCGGAAAAGTGGAAGACGAGCTCCCCGGCCTGCTGCAGAAGGTGCCGCCGCAGGAGGCCTTCCTCGTCGTCGACCCGCCCCGCAAGGGGGTCGACCGCGGCACGCTGCGCGCCATCCTCGCCTCGGGCATCCCGCAGGTTGCGATGATCTCCTGCAACCCGTCCACCCTCGCGCGCGACCTCGGCATCCTGACCGGCTCCCTCGTCGAGACGGAGGGAGGGCTGAAAAAGAATCCCGCCTACGTTCCCGGCGGCATCCCCGGCTATTACGAGTTGCGCTCCGTCCTCCCGCTGGATATGTTCCCCCAGACAAAGTGGGTGGAGACATTGGTTCTCCTTTCCAAAAATTCGGACAGTCATATCAACGTGACTGTTGAGTTCGGCGAAGGAGAGGGGCAAATCTCTCTGAAAGAAGTAGAAAAACGGGCAGAAGCTCGTAAGCCGAAAGAAAAAGTAACCTAT
>CASEIS010000022.1 GCA_949287895.1 uncultured Bacillota bacterium | reverse complement strand
GGCTCTTGTTCTTGGAACAGATGACCATGACTTTGCCGTTTCTCTTGATCACTTTGCACTTGTCGCACATCGGCTTGACAGACGGTCTGACTTTCATTTCTTTATTCCTCCGAAATTATTCTGCAAAATTTGCGGTGCGCTACCCGCGGGGGGAGCGGCCGTTCTGCCGCGGCGTATGCGCGGCAAGTTTGTCGCTTTGGCTCAGTTTTTGCTACGCCAGGTGATCCGCCCCTTGGTCAGGTCGTACGGGCTCATTTCCAGCTTCACCGTGTCGCCCGGGATGATGCGGATATAGTTCATGCGCAGCTTGCCCGAAATATACGCGGTGATCACGTACCCGTTCGAAAGCTGAACTTTGAACGTCGCATTCGGCAAAGCCTCGATGATCTTACCTTCCGCTTCGATGACGTCGTCTTTGGACACAATCTTTCCTCCGAAAATGAATTTTTGCCCTTTTGCCTGCCCGCACCTCTGCCGCAGGCGGCCCCGGCATCATTGCCGGCTGCCCTCTGCGCCGCGCTCGCGCGCCAGGTGCAGGAGCCGCGCGCGGACTTCGCTGTTCACGTCTTTGCCCTCAGAGGCCGCCGACGCGAGCTCCGGCCAAAAGACCGGCAGCAGCCGCACATGCTTCCCGTTCTTGCGCTTGGGGCGGGAGACGGGGCGATAATGCCCGTCGGCAAGCAGCAGCGCCTCGCCCTCGACGGACAAGATCAGGTAATACCTGCCCTTGTCGCGCCCGGCAATGCTCTGCGCCGCGCCGCCCGGCTGCGGTTGTTGTACTTTCATGGCGCTTACAGTGTCAATATCTCTGCGCCGTCCTCGCGGACGACCAGCGTGTTTTCGTAGTGTGCCGCGGGCCGCTTATCCTGCGTGACGGCCGTCCAGCCGTCTGCAAGCACGCGCACGTGGCGGTCGCCCGCCAAGATCATCGGCTCGACGCACAGTACGGTGCCCGCCCGCAGGCGGACGC
Source organism: uncultured Bacillota bacterium (assembly GCA_949287895.1). GTDB lineage: Bacteria > Bacillota > Clostridia > Christensenellales > Borkfalkiaceae > Borkfalkia. The sequence goes on along the minus strand of CASEIS010000022.1, from coordinate 5,289 downwards.
CCGTTCCCCGCTTGCCGTAGTTCGGCACGGAGGGGTCCTCGTGCATCTCGTGGCCGATGCCGTGCCCGACGTACTCGCGCACGACGGAAAACCCGTTCTCTTCGGCGTGCTTCTGCACCGCGGCGCCGATGTCGTACAGCGGCGTGCCCGCGCGCAGGTTTTCGATGCCCTTGAAGAAGCACTCTTCGGTGACGCGGATGAGCTTCTGCTTTTCCGCATCGATGCTCCCGACCGCAAAGGTGCGGGCGCCGTCGCCGTGGAATCCGTTTTTATAGGCGCACAGGTCGATGCTGACGATGTCTCCCTCGCGCAGAATGCGCGGGCCGGGGATGCCGTGCACGACCTCTTCGTTGACGGAGGCGCAGATGCTGGCGGGATACCCGCAGTAACCCAGGCAGGACGGGATCGCCCCGCGGGAACGGATATACCCCTCGGCGGCCTCGTCCAGCTCCTGCGTCGTGACGCCGGGGCGGACGAGCGAGCCGACGTAGGCGAGCGTGTCGCGCACGATGGCGCACGGCTCGCGCATGGCATCGATCTCTTGCTCTGTCTTTACGATGATCATGTTCGCCTTCTTTGAAAAAGTTTGCTTATTTGTCCAGCGCCGCGCAGATGCGCGCGAACACCTCGTCGATCGCGCCGACGCCGTCGATGTTGATGAGCAGGCCCTTGCCCTTGTAGTAGTCGATCAGGGGCGCAGTCTGCTCGGTGTACACCTTCAGGCGGTTGCCGACCGTCTCTTCGTTGTCGTCTTTGCGCTGATACAGCTCGCCACCGCACTTTTCGCAGGTGGTCTTGCCGTTCAGGAAGTTGACGTGGTAGCTCTCGCCGCAGTTTTTGCACACGCGGCGCCCGCACAGGCGGTCCATCAGGAGGGAGAGGTCGATCTCGATGTTGATGACCGCGTCCACCTTGGAGAACTTATCCAGCTCCTGCGCCTGGAACAGGTTGCGGGGGAATCCGTCGAGAAGGTACCCGCCCTTGCAATCCGCTTCGGCGAGGCGGCCTTCGACGATCTTGCAGGTGACCTCGTCGGGGACGAGCTGCCCTTTGTCGGTGTACGACTTTGCCAGAAGCCCGATCTCGGTGCCGCGCTTGATGTTGTCGCGGAAGATGTCGCCCGTCGAAATGTGCGGCAGGCCGTACTTCTCCGAGATGCGCGTCGCCTGCGTGCCCTTGCCGGCACCCGGCGCGCCCAACAGAATGATGTTCATGCGTTCCTCCTCCCGGTGTCTGTATTTTTTTGTTTTGAATTTGTCCGCTGCCCCGCCGCGCTGCGCGCGGCGGGCGCGGGGTTGCTTACTTCAAAAATCCTTTATAATTCTTCATCATCAACTGCGACTGCAGCTGCTTGTCGAACTCGAGCGCGACGGAAACTACGATGAGGATACCGGTCGTCGAGAAGACGTTCACGTACTGGTCGCCGGCGAAGCTGAATGCAAAGGACGGCACGAAGGCGATGAGCGAGAGGAAGATGGCGCCGAACAGCGTGATGCGGTTGGAGATCTTCTTCAAATAATCGGCCGTCGGTCTGCCCGGGCGGATGCCGGGGATGAAGCCGCCGTTCTGCTGGATGCTCTTGGAGATGTCCTCGGGGTTGAACTGGATCTGCGCGTAGAAGAAAGAGAACGCGAAGATCAAGAGGCACAGCACGAGGATGTACACCCAGCCCCACGGGCCCTGGCCGTTGCTGATATTCTGCGCGTACCAGCTGGACGAATAGCCGTCCCAGAAGAGGCCCATGATCAGGTCGGGGAGGCTGATGATCGCGAAGGCAAAGATGAGGGGCATGACGCCGCTGCCCGAAATTTTGATCGGGATGACGGTGGACTGCCCGCCGTACATCTTGCGGCCCTTGACCTGCTTGGCGTACTGCACGGGGATGCGGCGCTCGGCGAGGTCGACGGCGACGATGGCGCCGAAGATGACGACCGCGATGATGACGAAGAGCACGATGGAGATGACGGAGCCGATCTCAAAGGTGCCCGCGACGGCCTGTTCGATCGGGTCGATGAACAGCGTCGTGCCGGCGGTCGAGATGATGCCGAGGAAGATGATCAGCGAGATGCCGTTGCCGACACCGTATTCGGTGATGCGCTCGCCCAGCCACATGGTGAGCATGGCGCCCGCGGAATACAGGATGATCATGTAGATATAGACGAGCCACTGCTGGCCGCCGAACAGGGCGATGACCTGCGAGCTGATGCCGTTCGTCGAAGTTTCGGTATCCGAAATGGTGCTGCCGAAGGCGATGACGACGCCGACCGCTTGGATGATGGCGAGGGCGAGGGTCAGCCAGCGGGTGATGGCGGCGATCTTCTTTTTGCCCTCTTCACCCTGCTTGGTCAAACGCTCGAGCGCGGGGATACCGACGCAGAGCAGCTGTACGATAATGGACGAGTTGATGTACGGCCCGATACCGAGCGCAAACAGCGTACCGTTGGCGAGCGCGCCGCCCGTGACGCTGTTCATCAAAACGAGGAAGTTGTTCCCCTCGACCGCCGAAGAAAAGGCATCCGTGGCCAGGCCAGGGATCGGAATATAGCAGCCGAGACGATAGACGAGCAACAGGAGAAGCGTGATGATGAGCTTCTTCCGGATCTCTTTGACTTTAAAAGCGTTTTTTAAAGTTTCGAACATCTTGTTCTCCTATTCATGAAGGTAACTCTCCGGCGTTCGGAGAGGACGATTCCCCCTTCCGCGAACGCGGCGGAACGCGGAAATCAGAGTGTTTCCGCACTGCCGCCCGCTTTCTCGATCGCTTCTTTCGCGGAAGCGGAGAACTTCGCCGCCTTGACGGTGATGGCGTTTTTGAGTTCGCCGCCGCCGAGGACCTTCAGGCCGCTGTTGTCTTTCACCTGTTTGGCGAGCTTATTCGCCATAACATACTCGTAATCGACGACCGTGCCCGCTTCGACCTGCGCCAGAGCGGAGAGGTTGACGATGACGTATTCCTTGCGGAAGTAGTTGTTGAAGCCGCGCTTGGGGAGACGGCGATGGATCGGGGTCTGGCCGCCTTCAAATCCGGGGCGGACGCCGCCGCCCGAACGCGCCCACTGGCCCTTGTGGCCCTTGCCGCTCGTTTTGCCCAGGCCCGAGCCGATGCCGCGCCCGAGGCGCTTGGCCGGCGTGTTCGAACCGATCGCGGGTTGAATGGTATCAATTCTCATAATGCACGCTCCTTACACGTTCTCGACCTTGACCAGGTGAGACACTTTTTTGATCTGGCCGCGGACGGAGGGCGTATCTTCGTGGACGCGGAAAGAACGGATCTTCTTCAGACCCAGCGCCGCGACCGTCGCCTTCTGCGTTTGAGTGCTGCCGATGGTGCTCTTTACCAACGTAACTTTGATCTGTGCCATTTGTAAAGTGCCCTCCTCAGCCGATGATCTCTTCCACGGTCTTGCCGCGCAGCGCTGCGACCTGTTCGGCCGTGCGCAGCTGCGCCAGGCCTGCGATCGTCGCTTTGACGCAGTTGACGGGGTTGCTCGTGCCGTGCGACTTGGTGCGGATATCCTTGATGCCGGCGGCTTCCATGACCGCACGGACGGGGCCGCCCGCGATGACGCCGGTACCTTCGGCAGCGGGCATCATGTAGACGTAGCCGCGGCCGAAACGGCCATGCACTTCGTGCGGGATGGTAGAATCGAGCATCGGCACGTTGATCAGGTTCTTTTTAGCCTGCGAGGTCGCCTTTTCGATCGCCTCGGGCACTTCGTTCGCCTTGCCCGAGCCTACGCCGACGCGGCCCTTGCCGTCGCCGACCACGACAAGCGCCGCAAAGCGCATGTTGCGGCCGCCCTTGACGACCTTGGTGACGCGATTGACCTGGATGAGCTTTTTGATGAACCCGTCGTTTTCTTCCTGCCTTCTTGCAGGTCTTCTGTCTTCTCTTGCCATGGTATACTCTCCTCTCAGAATTTAAGCCCGGCTTCTCTCGCGCCGTCGGCGACACCCTTGACGCGGCCAGTGTAGATGTAGCCGCCGCGGTCGAACACGACCGTCTCGATGCCCGCGGCCAGCGCCTTTTTGGCAGCTTCCGCGCCGACCACCTTGGCGGCTTCCGTCTTGGTCAGATCTTTGATCTTTTCCTTGATCGCCTTCTCCATGGTAGAAGCGGATACGAGCGTGACGCCCTTGACGTCGTCGATCACCTGAACGTAAATGTGATTGAGGCTCCTGTATACGTTGAAGCGGGGCGTCTCTGCGGTGCCCGCGATCTTTTTGCGGACGCGCGCATGGCGCTGCAGCCTGTCTGCGTTTTTATCTTTTTTCGAAATCATGGTTTACGCTCCTTTATTTGCCGGCCGTCTTGCCTTCCTTCCGCTCGATGACTTCGTCTTTGTAGCGGATGCCGTAGCCGTGGTAAGGCTCGGGCTCGCGCAGCGAGCGGATGTTCGCCGCGACCTGGCCGACCTTGACCTTATCGATGCCCGAAACGGAGATCTCCGTCTGCGTCGGGCACTCCAGCTTGATGCCGTCCGACTCCGCGTATTCCACGGGGTGCGAATAGCCGATGTTGAGCACGATCTTGTTGCCCTGCTTGGCGACCTTGTAACCGACGCCGTTGATGACGAGGTTCTTGCTGTAGCCGCTGGTCACGCCCGTCACCATGTTGTGCAGCAGCGCGCGGTACAGCCCGTGCTTGGCGCGCAGCTCCTTCGTGTCGTTCGCGCGGGTCAGCGTCGCGACGGCGCCCTCGACCTTGACTTCGATGCGCGCGTCGATATCCTGCTCCAGCGTGCCCTTGGGCCCCTTGACGATCATCTTGCCGTCTTTGACGTCGACCGTCACGCCCGCGGGGATCGCGACAGGCATTTTTCCTATTCTCGACATTGCTTGCCTCCTTACCAGACGAAGCAGAGCACTTCGCCGCCCACATTCGCGGCCTTGGCCTGCCTGTCCGTCATGATTCCTTTGGAGGTGGAAACGATGGCCGTACCCAACCCTCCGAGCACCTTGGGCATGTTTTCTGCGCCCGCATAGGTGCGCAGGCCGGGTTTGGAAACTCTCTTGAGGCCGGAGATGACCGGCTTGTTTCCGTCGGCGTACTTGAGCCCGATCACGAGCTTGCCGGAGAGGCCGTCGTCGGCAAAGTCGACGCTCTTGACGTAGCCTTCGTCCAGCAGGATCTTCGCGATCGCCTTCTTCATATTGGAAGCGGGCACCTCGACCGTTTCATGCTTGGCGGTCAGGGCGTTCCGGATTCTTGTGAGCATATCTGCGATGGGATCTGTCATTGTGTGCCTCCTTACCAGCTCGCCTTTTTCACGCCCGGGATCTGCCCCT
>CASEIS010000021.1 GCA_949287895.1 uncultured Bacillota bacterium | reverse complement strand
AGGCTGAGCACGTACACGATGACGACGGTGATGACGGAGAGGGCGACGACGCTCGTGTTTTTGACGGCGAAGCGGTCCTCGGCGCCGCGCAGGCGGCGGGCAAAGAGGAAGTAGAAGGCGACGAGCAGGGCGGCCGCGATGCCGACGCGCGCGAGCGAGCGCAGCACGTCTGCCGCCTCGAGTGCGCGCAGGCCGAGCGCGGCGAGGCGGTTGACCTCGTCGATGCAGTTCTGCATGGCGTAGGCGGCCGTCGAAAAGAAGAGGGCCTGCCGCCAGGTGAGGCGGAAGCAAAACCAGATGAGCAGCCAGCCCAAAAAGAAGTAGACGAGAAAGCTGAAAGTGAACCACCCGCCCGCCGTCAGCCAGGGCGGATAGTAGCCCAGCCAGTACGGGAAGGAGAGGTAGAGGGCCGCCGCCGGCACAAAGCGCAGCCAAAAGAGCTTGCGGCGGGGATAGAAGCAGGCATACAGCAGCGACGCCGCCAACTGCAGCGTGGGGTACTGGGTGCAGAATGTGGCGAGGGCGTCTATCGCCGTACGGAAGAACTCAGCCATGGCGCACTCCGTGCCCGGGCATACCCTCCCCCTCCGCCGCAGGCGGCACAGGGGCGGCCTCTGCGGGCGCGGGGCGCGCGTTCGCCGCGGCGGCGGCATCCTGCAGGCGGCCGCGCACGAGGATGTCTCCCTCCGCGCGGTGGTAGGCGAGATGGTGCCCGCGCACCCGCACATAGACGATCTTGGCGGCGGGGACGCAGCAGACGGCGCCCTCTGCGTGCAGGAGGACGCGCCGCTCGCGGCGGAGGTGCAGGCAGCGCCCCGCCTTGGCGAGCGCCGCGGAGAGCGACGCGTATTCGACCGGCTTGGTAAGGAAGGCGAGCGCGCCCGCCGCGTACCCGCCCTCGGCGGCCTCCTCTCGCGCGGAGAGCAGCACGAACGGCCGCCCCGCGAGCGCGTGCAGGGCGACGCGGGAGAAGGGCGCATCGAGGTCGAGCAGCGCGACGTCGCAGGGGAGATCGCGCTGTGCGAATTGTTCGCCGTCGGCAAAGCAGTCGGCGGCGAGGCGGATGCCCGCCTCGCCCGCGTACTGCGCGCAGCCGGCGAGCAGCGCCGCGCGGCAGTCTGCTTCGCCTGTGACGATCGCCACGTTCCACATAGTATCCTCTTTCGGGTACAGGGCAATGAAATGGAATCTTTTCGGCCGTACGGCCGAAAAGAAAGGGTACCCTTTCTTTGAATTCATAATTTTCGATACTACCGCATCTTGCGGGTATTGTCCGCGCCGCGCGCGCAAAATGGCCCCTTTGCCAGGGGCGGGGCGGCCCGCAGACCCTCCTGCCCGCGGCGGCAGCCCCGCGGCCGATGCAAAAATAATTTTACCAAAAGACTTGCGCCGCCGCCCGCCGCGTGCTATACTAAAAGAAAAAAAGGGAGGAAAACAATGATCCTTTTACGAGAGGGCGACTTGCGCATTTCCATCGCCGAGCGGGGCGCGGAAATCGTCAGCGCGCAAAAGGGGGCGCGCGAGTATATCTGGCAGGCGGACCCGCAGTTTTGGGCCAAGCACAGCCCGCTGCTCTTCCCCGTGTGCGGGCGGCTGCGCGACTTTACCTACACCTACGCCGGCAAGAGCTACCATATGGGCAACCACGGTTTCGCCCAGCGCATGACCTTTTCCGCCGCGCAGATCTCCGAGCGGGAAGCAAAGTTCACCCTGTGCGAGAACGAGGAGACGCTCGCCGAGTACCCCTTCCCCTTCCGCCTGACCCAGCACTACCGCCTGGAGGGGGACACCCTGCACGTGCGCACAGAGGCGGAAAACACGGGCAGCGCGCCCATGTACTGCAACTTCGGCTCGCACGAGGCGTACGCGACGGACGGCGACTTCACTGATTGGGCGGTGTTTTTTGAGAAGAAGGAAGACCTGGTGCTCATCGAGCAGAACAAGAGCGGCCAGCTGACCGGGCGGCGCATCCCCTACAAGGATGACGCGAACATGCTGCCACTGTCGTGGAAACTGTTTGAAAACGACTCGCTGCTGTTCGACCGCCTGCGCTCGAAGTATGTGACCCTCGCCTACCGCGGCGAGCCGACGGTGCGCGTCGGGTTTGCCGACTACGAGCACCTGCTGCTTTGGACAAAGCCGGGCGCGCAGTACCTCGCCATCGAGCCGTGGAACGGCCTGCCCGACACCGCCGACGCCGACGGCCTGCTGCAGCACAAACTCGGCATCCTCCGCCTCGACCCGGGGGAAAAGAAAGAAGGGACCCACTCCATCACTTTTTATTAAAAACTCCTGCCTGTTGCAGAAAAAAGAAATTTTGTGAATAGATACACACACAAGGCCCCCGCTGCGCAGATGCGCAGCGGGGGCCCCGTTGAAAAAGTTCCGTGTGAGCGAAAGTTATTTTGATACCCCGCCGACCGCAGCAAGTGCGGCCTCGCGGGTGAATGCGTCGCGCGTTCTCAACTGTGTGCCCTCAAAAAGCGCGACGCAGAGGGCAGAGCCCTCAAAATCGCAGGAATTTGTTTTGACAGCTCAAAACAAATTTCGCGAGCAAAAATAAGTTCCGTGTGAGCGAAAGTTGATTTTTTGTACCCGGGCAGGTTATTTTTTATCTTTCATTTCCGTGTGCCCGTGGCAGGCGCTGCAGCCGGGGCAGCCGCTGCAATCGCAGTCGCAGCCACCCTTGCCCTGTTTTTTGCGCACGACGTGCAGCACGACGACGGCAATGACGATGCCGATCGCCGCGACGGCGACGAGCACGGATACGACCGTTCCTGCGGCCGATGCAAGCATTTGCAGCATAGCTTTTTCCTCCTGTTTTGCAGGTTGGGGGCGCGCAGAGTGCGCGCCCCACATTTGTACGCCCGCGGGCGGCGCTTCAATCTATAATAGAGTTTTAACTTCTTACTGTGGCGATCTTTTTGCGGCCGATGATGCCCTTGTTGCGCAGCACGAAGAATGTGATGACCCCGGCCGCGACGACGGCGACGATGATGGCCGTCCACCACCAGCTGAGCATGACGTAGACGAGGGTGGAGGTGACGTAAGAGGTGATCAGCCA
>CASEIS010000020.1 GCA_949287895.1 uncultured Bacillota bacterium | reverse complement strand
CAGGCCCTGCACGTCAACCTCGCGGACGAGAGCTATTGCATCGGCCCCGCGCTGCTCAAAGACAGTTATCTCAACATGACTGCCATCATCGATGTCGCCATCGCCACCGGCTGCCAGGCCATCCATCCCGGCTACGGGCTGCTGAGCGAGAACCCGCGCTTTGCCGAGCTGTGCGAAAAGTGCAACATCAAGTTCATCGGGCCGCACTATTCCGTCATCGCCCGCATGGGCGATAAGGACGAGGCGCGCCGCACCATGAAGGCGGCGGGCGTGCCCGTCGTGCCCGGTCTGGACGAGATCACCGACATCGCCGAGGCCAAAAAGTTTGCTTCCGAGATCGGCTACCCCGTCATCGTCAAGGCGGCGGCGGGCGGCGGCGGGCGCGGCATCCGCATCGTCTGGAAGGAAGAAGACTTCGAGACGGCGGTGCAGACGGCTTCCGCCGAGGCGCAGAGCGCCTTCGGCAACGGCAAGTGCTATCTGGAAAAGTATCTCACCGACGTCAAACACGTCGAGATGCAGATCGTCGCGGACGAGCAGGGCAACGTCGTCTGCCTGGGCGAGCGCGACTGCTCCATGCAGCGCAAGAACCAGAAGCTGATCGAGGAGAGCCCCTGCGTCGTCCTCAAACCGGAGACGCGCGCGGAGATGATGCGCTGCGCCGTCCTTGCCGCCAAAACGGTGCACTACACCAACCTCGGCACCATCGAGTTCCTGTTGGACAAGCAGGACAAATTCTATTTCATGGAGATGAACACCCGCCTGCAGGTCGAGCACCCCGTCACCGAATACGTCACGGGTATCGACGTCGTCAAGTGGCAGATCCGCATCGCGGCGGGCATCGAGTTCATCTATAAGCAGGAGGACATCCGCCTGCGCGGCTGCGCCATCGAGTGCCGCATCAATTCGGAGGACGCGCGCAACAACTTCCGCCCCAGCTGCGGGCAGATCAAGTTCATGCACATCCCCGGCGGGCCGTGGGTGCGCTTCGACACCGCCATCTATCAGGACTATTCCATCCCGCCCTATTACGACAGCATGATCGGCAAGCTCATCGTCTACGCGCGCGAGCGCACCGAGGCCATCCGCAAGATGCAGGCGGCGCTGTGCGAGCTGGTCATCGACGGCGTACACACCAACGCCGAGTTTTCGAGCGACGTCCTCGCCCGGCCGGAATTCAAGGACGGCACCTATTGCACCAACTTCCTGGAAAAATTCCTTAAAAATTACCGCTGAGCCCGTCCGGAAAGGCCGCCCCGCGGCTCCGAAAAGGCCGCCACCGCGGCTCCGAAAAAAAGGAGTGAACAGCATTGAATTTTGAAGATCTGAAAAAATTCTTTTTCCGCAAGCCGAAAAACGCCCTGGAGGGCAGCGACGAAGCCGCGCCCGCGGGCGCGCGGCAGCCCGCCCAAAACGGGGCGGCGATCCCCGAAAAGCTGGCGGAAAAGTGCGAAAAGTGCGGGCAGATCATCCTCTCGGACGAACTGCGCGACAACTTCGGCATCTGCCCCAAGTGCGGGCACTATAAAAAGCTGGACGCGCGCGCCCGCATCGCGCTGTGCGCGGAAAACTTTACCGAACTGTTCGCCGAAGTCGAGGGCGGCAACCCGCTCGACTTCCCCGGCTATGACGAAAAGCTCGCGTCCCTGCGCTCCAAGACGGGCGAAAAGGACGCGGTCGTCTGCGGCACCGCCTTCATCGGCGGGGTGGAGGTCGCCCTCTTCTCGATGGACCACCGCTTCCAGATGGGCAGCATGGGCCACGCCGTGGGCGAAAAGATCACCGCCGTCTTCGAATACGCGACCGAGCGCCGCCTGCCCGTCGTGGGCTTTGTTTTGAGCGGCGGCGCGCGTATGCAGGAGGGCATCGTTTCCCTCATGCAGATGGCCAAGACGAGTGCGGCCGTCGCCAAGCACGGCGAGGCGGGGCTGCTGTACATCGCGGTGCTCACCGACCCGACCACGGGCGGCGTCTCCGCATCCTTCGCCTTCGAGGCGGACATCATCCTCGCGGAGCAGGGCGCGCTCATCGGCTTTGCCGGCCCGCGCGTCATCGAGCAGACCATCCGCCAAAAGCTCCCGGCGGGCTTCCAGCGCGCGGAATTTTTGCAGACGAAGGGCTTCGTCGACCGCATCGTCGGCCGTAAGGAGATGCCCTCGCTGCTCGCGTCGCTGCTGCAGCTGCACGCGGCGCCCGCATCCGAACAAACTTCTGCGGCGGAACAACTCCCCGCATCCGGGCAAACTTCCGCGGCGGAACAAGCGCCCGCGGCCGATCATGGCGGGGCCGCCGCCGATAAACGCGCGGCTTCCGCCGCCGATCCGAGCGCGGCCGCAGACAAGCAGCCCGGCGCGGCAGGGGAGGAAACGGCATGAACGCATATGACATCGTGCGCGCCAGCCGGGAAAAAGGCAGGCCCACCGCACAGCAATACATCGACAAGATGGTCGAAGGCTTCATCGAACTGCACGGCGACCGTCGTTTTGCGGACGACGCGGCGATCATCGGCGGCATCGGCCGGATCGGCGGCCGTCCGGTCACCGTCATCGGCATCGAAAAGGGCGCCGACACCAAGAGCAAGATCGCGCGCAACTTCGGCTGCGCCCATCCGGAAGGGTACCGCAAGGCGGTCCGCCTGATGAAGGAGGCAGAAAAATTCCATCGCCCGGTCTTCTGTCTGGTCGATACCTCCGGCGCCTACTGCGGCATCGGTGCGGAAGAGCGCGGCCAGAGCGAGGCGATCGCCTCGTCCATCCTCGACATGATCCGCCTCAAGACCCCCGCGCTCACCCTCATCATCGGCGAGGGCGGCAGCGGCGGCGCGCTCGGCCTTTCGGCGGCGGACGAAGTGTGGATCACCGAAACATCCACCTATTCCGTCATCTCGCCCGAGGGCTGTGCGTCCATTCTCTGGAAGGACGCCACCAAGGTCGCCGAGGCGGCCGAATGCCTGAAAATGACCGCGCCCGACCTCAGCCGCCTGGGCGCCGTCGAGCGCGTCATCCCCGAGCGCGGCTTTTCCGATGAATTTTATGCCGACTTAAAGGCGCAGGTCGTCGCGTTTTTTGAAGAAAAATCCGCGATCCCGCCCGACGTGCTGGTCGAAGCGCGCTACGCCCGCTTCCGCCGTTTTTAAGTCGAAATTTGTCTGTTCCTGCCGCAATGTGCGGCAGAACGCGGCACCGCACGGTGCGGCCGCGCGCTTCGCGCGGCAAAGGCGCGGCGCACCAAAACCGGAACGGCTTCTTATTATAATAAATAAATAAGGAAAGCTGATTTCGGCCAAATCGCCCGCGTATTTTGCGGCTCTGCGCGGCAGATCCGCCCGGCATCCACGAACAAGGAGGAAAGATATGATCGCCATCGTCACCGATTCCACCGTCGGCTACTCCACGCAGGAGGTCGCCACCCGCGGCATCGTCAGCGTCGTTCCCGTCAACTACCAGATCGGCAACAACTTTTACGAGGAATACGCGTCCGACCGCAACGGCAGCTTTCTGCCGCTGATGGAGGGGCGTAGCCCGTGCAAGACGGCGCAGCCCTCCCTCGGCCACTTCCTGCGCACCTTTCAGTCTCTGGTCGACCGCGGCTGCGACGTCATCTGCATCGTCCTCTCGTCCGCTCTGTCCGGCACCTATTCTTCCGCCCGCTTTGCGGCGGACCAGGTCGGCGGCAGCATCGCGGTGGTCGATTCGGGTACCATCGACGCAGGTCTGCACCTGCTCGTCGACGAGGCCGTCAACATGGCCAAGGGCGGCTTTTCGGTCAAGGAGATCCTGCGCAATCTGGAGGGCTTAAAGCGGAAGATCGGCACCGCTTTCACGGTCGAGTCGCTCGGCCCCATCGTCAGCGGCGGCCGTCTCAACGACCCGAAGGCGAAAACGACGCTCAACCTTCGCCCCGTCTTCGAGCTGAAGGGCAAGATCTATTTCCGCGGCAACGCGCGCGGCCCGCGCGAGCGCCTCGAGCAGATCTGCGCGCTCGTTCCCGCCAACGCCCGTCGCCTCATCGTCAGCCGCTGCGCCGCCGAAACCGACGTTTCCGAGCTCACGCGCATGCTCAAAGAGCGCCACCCGCAGGTCTACATCCACCAGCGCGTGGTCGGCCCGGTCCTTTCCATCCATACCGGCGCGGGCGCATTCGGCGTCGCGTATGTAGTGAAAGAATAATTTTCGCGCATTTCTGCTGCCCGTGCCGCGCCCCGCGCGCCGCCCGCGATGTTCGTCAGATTCCACGGTTTTTCCCGCCTTTTCGGCCGATTTGTCATATTGTGGATAATTGTACGGAAAGGAAGGAAAAAAAAGAAAACATGAAAAAATACTTGACATCTCACACCGTGTTTGTTAAAATATAGGCAAGTATCCATGCGAGAGCATGCGTACCATAGCAAAAAAAAATCTTTAGAAGGAGTAAAGAACAAGATGAAGGAACACATTCATTCGAGAATTGCTAAGATTTTAGTAGTTCTGGCTCTGGCTGTTGTTGCTTCCGTTATGTTCGTCTTCGTCGGTTGCAGCAGCGAATGTGCGCATGAAAATACGCATGAAGTTACGCTCGCAACAGCGACTTGCACATCCGAAGGGACTGTCCAGACGGTTTGTGACAAATGCAACGAAGTGATCAAGACGGAACATCCGGCAGCTTTGGGTCACGATTGGGATGAAGGCAAGGTTGTTGCGGCGACCTGCACGACCGGCGGCTATACGCTGCAGACCTGCTCGCGTTGCGATGCAACCCGCCAGATCAACCCGACTGAGCCTGTGGAGCATCAGTGGAAGGATACCACGGTTGTCGCGGCGACCTGCACGGCCGGCGGCTATACGCTGCAGACCTGCGAGCTCTGCGGTGCGACCCGTGAAACCAACCCGACCAATGCACTCGGCCATACCTGGGAGGCCATCAGCCAGGCTGCTACCTGCGGCGAGGCTGGCTATACGGCACAGAAGTGCTCCGTTTGCGGCGCGATCCAGGGTATGCAGACCATCCCTGCAACCGGTAACCATACTTGGGTTGCTGGCAAGACGGTTGCTGCTACCTGCGTGACCGACGGTTACACCGAGTACACCTGCTCTGTCTGCGGCGCTACCAAACAGGAGATCACCCAGAAGGCTACCGGCCACAAGTGGGTCAACGATAAGGTTCTTGTTGAAGAAGCTACCTGCACCGAGAACGGTTACTATTATCTGGAATGCGCGAACTGCGATGAGCGTCAGACGCTCGACGTGATCGCGCCCCTCGGCCATGACTATGAGTGGTCTGTGGCTACCGCTCTTACCTGCACGACGGACGGCACCATTGAAGGCGTCTGCTCCCGTTGCGACGCTACGGTTACATACACGGCTGACCAGTATGCCGCAATGACGGATGAGCAGAAGGCTGCGCTCGCTCTCGACGAGAAGTTGATTGCGGACAACAGCTCTGCCAACGGTTTCCTGCAGGCTTCCGGCCATAACTACATCAGCGTTCTGAACATCAACGGCTACGCGGATACGAAGCACGACTACGACGTTCCTTCCGCTGGCGGCCATGACGACACGCTGTATCATGTTTGCCAGGATATCGGCATTCTGAATGCTGGTACCGAAAACGAAGTGGACTACACCGGTTACTCCCTCGTCTGCACCGAGTGCGACGTAGCAGTCGCGACCGCTGACCACACCAAAGACAACCCGAACGCTTTCGCCTGCGAAGACAACGACGATACCGACAACGGCATCGCTTGGACCTGCACCGTCTGCGGCTATGAGCAGAAAGAAGAGCCTCATAAGCCCGTGATGGTCGAAATCGCGACCGGCGAACCCGCTGCGGAAGGCACGGTTTACAGCTGCCTGTATAAGATGGTTTGCTCCGTCTGCGGCACCGTTACCGATGAGGAAGGCCCGCACACGATGCCTACCAGCGAAGATAAGTACTATGTCGCGAACTGCCAGCACGGCAACCTCTGCGTCACCTGCGGTAAGGACGTGTTCGGCGGCAAGCTTGCTCATAAGATTGTGAAGCTCGAAGCGGGCGAAACGGTCAACGGCGCAACGGCTGTTGAAGCGACCTGCACCACCAAGGGCTTGGATGTTTACTATTGCGAGACCTGCGCAGCGCTCGAAGCGGATGAAGAGTATCCGTTCGAGGTGAAGTGGACGACGATCCCTACGAAGGAAGCTGAGGCACTCCCGGTTGTTGCCGGTACGGCCGGTGTGTCGGAAACTTCTGTCGGCAACTTCTATACGAAGACCGTGAATGAAACCGCGCACACCTATGAGACCGTCTATGTGTCTGCAAACGCGGATGATCCGAATTTGATCTATTGCACGAGCGACTTCTACAAGAAGGACGTCTGCACCGAGTGCGGTACTGTTCGTGTCGATGATACTACGGATAAGAACGGCCTCTACGGTCTGACCGAAGGATTCGATTCTCATAACTATAAGATCGATTATGATCTGTCCCGTTATGTGGATGCAGAAGGCAACAAGCTGCCCGGCATGGAGAAATTCGCTCTGCCGACCTGCTCCTCTAACGGCTGGTTCCTGCAGGTTTGCGACAACTGCCTGAAGACGGATAACAAGACGCAGTGCGGCACGAGCACTTGGGTCGAAGTAACCCTCGAGCAGTATGCAGCTGAGCTGGGTAAGACCACGACCGATCTTTTGGCCGATCAGGCTTACCATGCAGAAACGATGTTCGTTTGCGGCCATCCTTACTGCCCGGCATGCGTTCCTAAGGATCAGCACCATGGTGAGCTCCAGTGGTCCGTCTCCTTCGAGTTCGCTTGGGATCAGGCGTACGACGTTGAGCTGCCTACGCTCGATACCTTCACCGCTTACTACTGCTGGATTGACACCGTCAACATGAAGAACTTCGCGGATTACCGTGCAGCCTTCGAAGCGAAGTATCCTGATTACACCTTCGCTTACTACACCGACGCTGACCACAAGACGCTTGCTGACTTCGACGTCATCGGTGCCGATAGCGGTGACGATCAGTACACCGGCCGTATCACCCTGTATGTCGAGGTCGCGGCAGACAATGCGCTCCGCTTCACCGGCAACTGGCTGTGGTATACTGGCGCTCAGCTTGATGTGAACATCAACTTCAACAACAACTTCATCCCCGCAGCTGATATCGACAGCATCTATGTCGAGATCATCGATGAGGATGGCGGCGCCGAGGGTGCTGAGCTCGTGCTCGCTACCGCTCTTTCCACGAACGCTGATGGCAGCGTTACGCTCGCAAACCTGATGAAGGCTGCGGCCGAGTGGTCGAATCCTTGGCTCGATGAGAACGGCGAATGCGTTCTGACGATTGGTCACTTCTGCGATCCGAACTTCACCGCCGAGGAAGGCGCTGAAGAATGGACCTTCACGCAGGATGAGTCCTTCAATGAGAGCAGTGCTTACGTCGCTGATGGCGTGCTGACCGGTGTGCTCGTTCGTTGCACCGTTACGGTTGGCGATGCTACCTACGTGACCGAGGTCAATCTCGCTGCGTAATCATCCAAAACGCAAAATCATGAAAATGATTTAGAACAAAGGAGCCATACGGCAATCGCCGTATGGCTCTTTTCTTTGTCGTTAGATCCTTCCGAGCAGCGCGTTTGGCGTCGGTTGGAACAGGCAAAAAGTACGGGGGCCCGTGACGGGGCCCCCGTTTCTCATTGCTTATAGAGTTTTGCTACCCGCGCGCTCATACGGCACGGTTGCTTTGTTCGCCTGCGTCTTTGGCTTCTCGCGCGCTTTGATTTTTCGTGTGCTTTGGTTATCCGCGCGCTTTGCTCTTTCGCGGGCCTTTGTGAGTCACCCGTTTTGTTAAATACCGCATTGCGTCGGCGCTTTATTTTTGATACGTCGAGCTGCGCGTCTGCCGCCGTGCCAGCAGTTTGCGCTGTCTGGCGGCGCCGTCTACCCGCGCGATCGCTTCGGTCAGGTCGATCGGCCGCCCGTTGGCGTCCAGCGGCGTCGTGGGAACAAAATATTTCCGCCCGAATCCGCCCGCAAAGATGTGGTCCACAAACTCTGCCAACACATTCACGAGCAGCCCCCAAAGCAAAAACGGAATGGAGATCGCCGCAATGATCAGTGAAAACGCGTTCGGCTCATACACGGCCGACAGCACCAGTCCCAGCGAGATCGCCGAGGTGACCAACTGAATAAAATACTTGGTCATCTTGATAAAGCGCAGCACCAGCGGCCGTGGCTTGTCTTTCAGGTTGATGCGGTAGCTCGTAAACGTGATAAACGCGGAGAGCCCGAATGCGACCACGATCAGCGTCAGCAAAATTATGCTCAGCGTGTTGGCAAAAGTGCGGTAGTAGTACACGGCGTACACCGTATAGGCGGTATACCCCGTCAAAAACACGCAGCTGAGGATAAAGCGCGATTTTTTCAGTTTGGAGCTGAAGCTCATCGGGATCTGTTCAAATACACCTTCCTTGCGGGAATACCCGCATCCGTGCGCCCCGCGCCCGCCGGCATGCCGCCGCGGCGTCGAAACGGAGGGGCGGATGCGCCGCACCTTTTGCCGTACATTCACTATACACAATTTTCACTTGATTGGCAATCATTTTTTGTAGATTTTTAACGTCATGTGCGAAAAATTGCTTTACAACCCCTTTTGCGGCATGATAAAATATATGAAATATCATTTTTTCCTGGATGCGGCCGCGGCGGGTCACCGTTTTGCGCGGCGCTGGGGAGGTCTGTATGGCAAGCATAAAAATCGACGAATTGATCTGCAAGGGCTGCGGCCTGTGTGCCGATGCCTGCCCGAAAAAGGTCATCGCGATCAGTGCGCACCGCATGAATGCGAACGGCTATTTCGTGGCGGAAGCGCGCAACCCGCAAAACTGCATCGGCTGCGCGTTCTGCGCCATCATGTGCCCCGATTGTGCGATCGAGGTCGAAAAATAATCCAACCGACGCGCGCCCGTTGGGGCCGCGGAAGGAGTCAACTATGTCGAAAATATTGTTGCACGGCACGGAGGCGATCTGCGAAGGCGCCATCCGCAACGGCTGCCGTGCCTTCTTCGGATATCCGATCACGCCGCAGAACGAAGTGCCCGAATACATGTCCGTAAAGATGCCGGAGGTGGGCGGCGTGTTCGTGCAGGCCGAGTCGGAAGTGGCGGCCATCAACATGGTCTACGGCGCCGCCGGCGCGGGCACCCGCGCCATGACCAGCTCGTCCAGCCCGGGCGTCAGCCTCAAACAGGAGGGCATCTCCTACATCGCCTGCGCGCGCATTCCCTGCGTCATCGTCAACGTCATGCGCGCCGGCCCCGGCCTCGGCGGCATCCAGCCGGCGCAGGGCGATTATTTCCAGGCGACCAAGGGTGGCGGCCACGGCGATTACCATCTCATCGTTCTGGCGCCCTCTTCCGTGCAGGAGGCGTGCGACTTTACCTACCGCGCCTTCGATCTCGCCGACCGTTACCGCGTTCCGGCGATGATCCTTGCCGACGGCATGATCGGCCAGCTGATGGAGCCGGTCGAACTGCCGCCCATGCGCGACCTGTCGGAAATTCCCGAAAAAGACTGGGCGACGAGCGGCCATTACGGCAAGGAACGGCGCGTCCTCAACTCGCTGATCATCAAGCCGGACGAACTGGAACCGCACGTAAACGCCCTGCAAAAGACGTACGACGAAATTTACCGCAACGAGCGGCGCTCCCTCTCCTATTTGACGGAGGATGCCGAAATCGTCCTCACGGCGTACGGCACGCCCGCCCGCATCGTCAAGAGCGCGGTCAACGAGCTTCGCCGCCGCGGCGTCGCCGCGGGCTGTATCCGCCCGATCACGCTGTATCCCTTCCCCGACGACGCGTTTGCCGCCTGCGCCGCGCGCAGCTGCACCAAGGCGTTCCTCTCCGTCGAGCTTTCGCTCGGCCAGATGGTCGAGGATGTCCGCCTTGCGGTCAACGGCAAAAAGCCGGTCTATTTCTACGGCAGGACGGGCGGCAACGTACCGGACGAAGAGGAGATCGTCCGCGCCGCGCTCGACGCGCTCAAAAAAGCGGAGGCAGAACAATGAAAGTCTTTCAAAAAACAAAAATGCTGACCGACGCGCACCTGCACTATTGCCCCGGCTGCACGCACGGCATCGTGCATCGCCTTGTCGCCGAGAGCATCGAAGAGCTCGGCGTGCAGGATAAGTGCATCGGCATCGCGCCCGTCGGCTGTGCCGTGTTCGCCTACGACTACTTCAACTGCGACATGCAGGAGGCGGCGCATGGCCGCGCGCCCGCCGTCGCGACCGGCATCAAGCGCACCCATCCCGACAAGATCGTCTTTGTCTACCAGGGCGACGGCGACCTCGCATCCATCGGCATGGCGGAGACCGTCCACGCCGCCGCGCGCGGGGAAAAGATCAGCATCATCTTCATCAACAACAGCATCTATGGCATGACGGGCGGCCAGATGGCGCCGACCACCCTCATCGGGCAAAAGGCGACCACCTGCCAGAACGGCCGCGACCCCGCCGTCAACGGCTACCCCATCCGCATCTGCGAGCTGCTCGCCACGCTCGACGCGCCCTATTACATCGAGCGCGTCTCCACGCACGACGTCAAGCACGTTCTCGCGGCAAAAAAGGCGATCAAAAAATCCATCCAGTTCCAGGCGGAAGGCCGCGGCTACTCCTTTGTCGAGGTGCTCGTGTCCTGCCCGACCAACTGGCACATGCGGCCGGTCGACGCCCTTCGCTTTATGGGGGAAGAATGCACCAAAACTTTCCCGCTCGGCGTCTATCGCGACCGTTCGCGGGACTGAGCCTGCGTTCGGCCGGCTCGCGCCGCAGGATATGTTCCGCCGAGCGCGGAGCGTGCGAATCTGCGTTCGGCAGGCTCGCGCGGGCGCATTCGGCAGAGCTGCCCCGCTGCGGGCGGCCGAGTGCCTGCCGCCGCAGGGGCGCAGGCAGAGTTTTTTCGGAGGAATCGATCATGATCCGTATTTTATTGGCAGGGCAGGGCGGCCAGGGCGTACTCAGCGCGGGCCGTTTCCTGGCCGAAAGCGGCCTGCACGAGGGCAGAGAAGTTTCGTACCTTCCCGCCTACGGCCCCGAGATGCGCGGGGGCACCGCCAACTGCGCCGTCATTATTTCCGAAGAGGAGATCGCGTCGCCGCTGTGCACCGTGCCCGACGTGCTCATCGCCTTGAACGGCCCCAGCTTTCATAAATTTGCGCCCCGCGTGAAGAAGGGTGGCATCATCATCGTCAACGGCTCCATTTCCGACAGTTATGCCGGCCGCGACGACGTGTCCGTGTACGACATTCCCGCCAACGACATCGCCATCGAGGCGGGCGACGTGCGCGCCGCCAATATGGTCGTCTTGGGCGCGCTGGTCGCGCTTACGGGCGTCGTGCAGGAGCGCAGCATCCTCAACTGCCTGCGCGAGAAGTTTGTCGGCAAGCAGAACGTGTATACGACGAACGAGCGGGCGTTCCGCCTCGGCATCGAGGCGGTCGGCAAGCGCTGACGCAGCGAAACCGCGCGGGCGTTGTCCGCGGCAGGGCAGAATTGCCGCGAGTCGGACGGCTGCCGTGCATTGTGCGGTTGCCGCGCATTGTGCGGTCGGGTCCGCCGCTTTGCAGAAGGTCATGCCCCCCGCGTTGCTGCGCGGTGGGATAGAGAGCCGTGGGGGTGCGTCTATGTCGGGATCCGACCGCGGTTTGCTT
>CASEIS010000019.1 GCA_949287895.1 uncultured Bacillota bacterium | reverse complement strand
CGAGGTCCTCGGCGGCGCGCACGGTCTGTTCGGCATACGCGCCCGAGGGCGGGGCGAAGAGGGTGACTTCCTGCCCCGTCAGTGTTTCGACGAGCTTGCCGCAGGAGGAGATCTCCTCCGCGTTCTGCTCGTACGAGAGCGCGCTCTGATCCTTATGAAAATACCCGTGGTTGCCCAACTCGTGCCCGCGGCCCGCGATCTCTTTGACAAGCCCGGCGTTGTCGTCCGCCCAGCAGCCGCCGATAAAGAAGGTGGCGCGCACGCCGTACTGCTCCAGCACGTCCATTATGCCGCCGAGGAACTCGCCGCCCCAATACACGTTGAACATCAGCGAGATGCGGCAGCTCTCCCTGTTCCCGTTGTAATACACCCTGTCCGCAAGCGACGCGGCGGGAATGCCCGCCGGCAGGAAACAGACGGCGGCGACCGCCAGCACCAGCAGCGCCAGGCAGACGTTGGTGATAACAGCGAGTTTTGTCCTTCTCTTCATAGTGTACCTCTTTGCGCGAATACTTTGCAGGAAAGCCGAACTTTCCGCTGTATTTTATTCGCACAGAGAGGGAAATATGTAAGCGAAGCCGCCCACCCCTTTGCGCCGAACCTCCGCCCGCCGCATTCAGAGAAGGGAACCGCCGCTTATTTTACGGTGACGTCGCTTATTTTACGGTGACGTCGCCCCGTCGCTTATTTTACGGTGACGGCGCTCTGCCGCACTATTTTACTGTGACGTCGCCCCGTCGCTTATTTTACGGTAACGACGGTGACGCCGCCCTCCCCTTCGCCGTAGACGCCGCCGCGGAAAGACGCGACGTGCGCGTGCCCGCGCAGGTGGCTGCGGATACCCTCGCGCAGTCTGCCCGTACCCATGCCGTGGATGATGCGCACCTCTTCAAGCCCCGCAAGGGCGGCGCGGTCGAGGAAAGCGTCCACCTCCTGCACCGCCTCTGAAACGGTGCAGCCGATGACGTTCAACTCCGTCTTTGCCTCCGCCGCGGGGGCGACGCGGCGGACGACCTGCACATTGTTTTGCCGCGCCTGCCCCTTCGACTTTTCCGCGCGCCTTTGCGCCGTCTGAAGCGCCGCAAGTTTTACGTTCAGATGCACGCCGCCGCACTGCACTTCCGCCTCGCCCTTGCGGCGGTTGACGGAGAGCACCTTCCCCTCGCTGCCCATGGCGGGCACGAACACGTCGTCGCCCGCCTGCACCGCCGCAGGATCGACGGGCCTGCGCACGGCGGGCTGCTCCTCCTCCGCCTCCAGCGCGTAAGCGGTATCGGCGAGCCTGTTTTTCAGGGTGCGGGCGCGGATGAGATCCGCCTGCGTGGGTTCGCTCAGTCTGGCAAGCCGCTCGATCTCCTCGAGCAGTTCCTCGGCGCGGGCGGCGCGCTCGTTGACGGCGCGGCGGGTCTCCGCGCGTGCGGTGCGCGCCAGTTTTTCACGCTCCGCCGCCAGGCGACTGCGCTCGTTCTCCGCTTCGGCACGCTTCTGCTCCCATTCGCGGCGCAGTTTTTCCGCCTGCGCCTTCGCCTCGTCCGCCTCGATGCGGCTCTGTTCGGCGGCGCGGAGCACGTTTTCAAACTTTCTGCCGACCTCGGACAGGTTGGCGACCGCGTCCTGCAAAATGCTTTCGGCAAGCCCCAGCCGCCGCGAAATGGCGATGGCGTTGCTGCTGCCGGGCACGCCGGGTTTAAGCCGATACAGCGGCTGCAGGGTGTTCATGTCGAACTCCATGCTCGCGTTTTCGATGCCCTCTTCGGCGTAGGCGAACTCTTTGAGCGCCGTATAGTGCGTGGTGACGATGCCGCGGCAGCCGCGGCGCAGAAGGTACGCGAGCACCGCCTTGGCGATCGCCTGCCCCTCTTCGGGATCGGTGCCGCCGCCGAGCTCGTCGATGAGCACAAGACTGCCCTCGTCGGCGCGGTCGGTAATGGAAATGACGTTTTTGATGTGCGATGAAAAGGTGGAAAGGCTCTCCTCGATGGACTGCGCGTCGCCGATGTCGCAGAACACCTGCGAAAAGACGGAGAGCACCGTCCCTTCCGCGGCGGG
>CASEIS010000018.1 GCA_949287895.1 uncultured Bacillota bacterium | reverse complement strand
GCTGGAAGTCTCGCCCTTCGGCCTGCGGTTTTGGGGCGAGATCATGAATCCTGACGGACAGACACCGCGCCTTAAAAAGCTCCCGCCCGTATTTGATGCCGAAGTCCGGCGCACGGAAGAGGGCTATCATGTCCGTATTTCGCTGGCCTATCGCGCCCTCGGTGCCGCCGCACCGGATGAAATGACCTTTAACGCCTTTCGGCTGGACAAAATGGCTGACGGGCGGCAGCTCCTATATGCGCTGTCACCCACATTTTGTGAAAGTTTTCATCGACCGAAATACTTTTTGAAATTCAAGGAGGTACTATGATCACTTATATTCCGGACGGTTTGGAAGAGGAGGCAGCCGTTGCGCGGACGACGCATCTGGCGATCGCCGCACATCAGGACGACATCGAATTCATGGCGTATGCGCCCACGGCGGAATGCTTCGGCGCACAAGATAAGTGGTTCGGCGCCATCGTCGTCACAGACGGCGCGGGGAGCCCGAGGAGCGGCATCTACGCCGATTACACCGACGAAGAGATGAAGAAAGTGCGCATCGTCGAACAGAAAAAGGCGGCCTTTGTCGGGGAATACAGCTTTCTCGCTCTTTTAGGGCATCCCTCGAAGGCAGTCAAGGAAGGGGAGCACACGATCGTCGAAGAGCTCGCCTCGCTCATCCGCAGGGCGAAGCCGAAGTATCTCTACACGCACAATCTGGCAGATAAGCACGAGACGCACGTTGCGA
Source organism: uncultured Bacillota bacterium (assembly GCA_949287895.1). Taxonomy (GTDB): domain Bacteria; phylum Bacillota; class Clostridia; order Christensenellales; family Borkfalkiaceae; genus Borkfalkia. The sequence continues at coordinate 1,399 of CASEIS010000018.1, read as the reverse complement.
CAGCGCTCAGGGTCATCGCGGCGCTTCGTTTCCTCAAGCCCGAGGAGCGGCCCGAGAAGGTCTTTGGCTGCGAGGTTTGGCGCGATCTCGATTGGCTCTGCGACAACGAGAAGATCTTTCTTGACTGCGGGTCGCACCCCAACCTCATGCGCGCTCTTTCCGCCGTGTTCGACAGCCAGATCGCAGGCGGCAAGCGTTATGATCTCGCGGCAGAGGGGAGAAGGCTCGCAAACGCTACCTTCTCCGCAAGTCACGCCTGCGATACTTACTCCGCGCTCAACTACGCGATGGATCTGACGCCGCTGATGGACGAGAGCGTAGACATCGCTGACTTCATTACGGCAGCTATCGAGCGCTTCAAAGAACAGGTAAAGGAGGGCATCCGCAAATTCCAATGAAGATCATCTTTGCAAAAGATTACGAAGAACTTTCCAAGAAGGCCGCCGAAGAGATGCTCGCGGTCATCCGAAGCACCCCGGACGCCGTTCTGGGGCTCGCGACGGGCACGACGCCGCTCGGGCTCTATGCCCGCCTCATCGAGGATCACAAGGCGAATGGCACAAATTATGATCGGATCCGCACCGTCAATCTCGACGAGTACAAGGGCCTGCCCGCTTCGCACGAGCAGAGTTATGCCTATTTCATGCGTCACAACCTGTTTGAGGGCTTGGGCATCGCACCCGAACAGACCAACATCGAAAACGGCATGGCGAAGGACGAAGCCGAAGAGTGCGCACGATACGACGCCCTCCTCGACGCGATGCCGCGCGACATCCAGCTTTTGGGCCTCGGCAGCAACGGACATATCGCCTTTAACGAACCCAAAACGCCGTTCGGGAGCGGCACGCACGTCGTCTCGCTCGCAGAGAGCACGATCAAGGACAACGCACGGCTGTTCGCAAGCCAAGATGAAGTGCCGAGAAAGGCGTTCACGATGGGCATCCGCCACATCATGCAGGCAAAGCGCATCCTCATCCTGGCGAGCGGCGCAAACAAGGCAGAAGCCGTTTTCAAGATGGCAAAAGGGCCGGTGACGGAGGACGTGCCCGCTTCCGTCTTGCAGCTTCATCCCGACTGCACGCTCATCGTCGACGAAGCCGCAGCCGCCCGCCTTGCATAAACGGCGAAACCACGATCACATTTTAAAGGAGCCGGACTATCGGCTCCTTTTTCATCACTGGGCAAAGACAGAGCGCCGCCGGCATAAGAAAAACAAAAAAACAACATGAAAACAGGCATCCTCGATAGGGGATGCCTGTTTGGTGGGAAGAGGTGGATTTGAACCACCGAAGTCGAAGACGTCAGATTTACAGTCTGATCCATTTGGCCGCTCTGGAATCTTCCCATATATGAAATTGCTTTGATTTGTCGGTGGAGCCGGTGACCGGAATTGAACCAG
>CASEIS010000017.1 GCA_949287895.1 uncultured Bacillota bacterium | reverse complement strand
GCAGCGGGCGGAAGCGGAGCGCGCGGCGGCGGCCGCGCGCGTCCCCGCCGCGCAGGAAAATCAGAAAGAGAGCGCCGCTTCCGCCGCGCATGCGGCGGAAGCGGCGGCAGAGCGCAAGATGCGCGCCGCCGACAAAAAGGCGCGCCGCGCCGAACGGCGGGAGGAACGGCGGCGCAACCGCACGCCCGGGTTCGGCGGCTGGCTTGCGGCGGTCGTGTCGCTGTCGGTGGCGGTGCTCGCGCTGGGCGCCATCCTCACCGTCGGGTATTTTGACCTCAACGCGGCGCGCACGGAACTGACCGACGACTACCGCCGCGCGGCGTACGAGCTCGCCGAGCGGGTGGAGGCGCTGGATACCGGCCTCGCCAAGGCGCAGGTCCTGGAAGGCGCCGCCCTGCAGCGCGCGCTCACCGAGGTGCTCGTGCAGTGCGAACTTGCCGAGCGCGACCTCGAAAACTTCCCCGCCGAGGGCCGCGCAACGGCGCCGCTGAGCGCCTTCTTCGGGCATGCCGGCGGGCAGGCGCGCCGCTTTTTGCGCAAGCTGGCGGCGGGGCAGGCCCTCTCCGCGGCGGAAGAAGGGGAGGTCGAAGCGCTGTACGAGCACGTCGAAAAACTGCGCGCGGCCATGCCCGCCCTCCTCGAAAGCGCCGCTTCGGCGGGCGCGGACGGGTTCGGAATGCAAGACAGCCCCTTCGCCTCCGGCTTTGCCGAATTGGGCCGCATCGCGTCCGAGGCCGGCCCGCGCGGCGGGATGCCCGGGATGAACGGCAACGCGTCCGGCCGGCAGGGCGAAGGCTCCGCACAGATGCCGATGCCCGGCGAAAACGGTAAAATGCCCGGCGAAAACGGCGCCATGAACGGGAAAAAGGGCGAAACGCCCGACGGAAGCGGCGCCATGAACGGCAAAGCGGACACGGAGGACGCGGCGAAGGCCGAAAACGGCGACGCCGCGAGATCGAAAAAGCAGGGCATGCACGGCATGGGCGCGCTGCTCGCGGCGGCGCAGCCGATGGGCGAAGAGGCGATCGCCGCGCGTGCGCAGGAGGTGTTTGCCGACTACGGCTGCAAAGACCTGCGCGTCGCGGGCAAGGCGCAGCGCGGCGGGGTCGCCTGCTTCCAGGTCGAGTTCACGGACGGCGAGGGCCGCGCTTACACGGCGCTGCTGACCGAGCGGGGCGGATATCTCGCCTTCTTTGACGGGCACGAAGACTGCTCCCGCCTGCGCTTCGGCAAAGAGGCGTGCGCGGCGGCCGCGCAGAAATTTCTGGAACGCTGCGGCTATACGGACATGGTTCCCGTCTGGGCGAGCGAGGGCGGCAGCGAGTGCCGCATCGAGTTCGTGCCCGAAGCGGAGGGGGTGCTTCTCTATCCCGACCGCGTCGTCGTCAAGGTTTGCCGCGGCAGGGGCGAGGTGACGGGCCTGGATGCCCGCCTGTACCTGCGCCGCCACAAGGAGCGCACCTTCCCCGCGCCCGCGCTCGCGCTGGAGCGCGTGGAGGAGAACGCCGCGCGGCGGATGGAGCTGATCGGCGTGCGCAAGGCGCTGATCCCGGAAGAGGGCGAAGAGCTGCTGTGCTGGGAAGTGCGCGGCATGCACAACGGGCGTCTGTATTACGCGTATGTCGATGCGCTCACCGGCGAAACGGTGGAGATCCGCACGGCCTGCGCGGACGGAATGCTGCACTGACGCGCCGCGTTAAAGCGCGCGGCCCGTTCGGGGCAATCGTACGGGGGGCGGATCCGCTCCCCCGTTTTTCAACTTTCGGGGAGGAAATGTTGACAAGCTGCCTTAAACGCAGTATAATGGTATATAACGCAGGTGCAAGGCGCCGCGTTTCGGTACGCGCCCGACGCGCGTAAATACGATAGCGGAGTATATTTATGGAAAAGACGAACTTCACCCTCAAGGGCATCCGCGCAGACGAAATGAGCTTTCGGCTCAACGCGGTCCGCGCACAGAACGGGACCAAAATGGAACTGAAACCCACCTTTTCGCGCAAGGTGCGCCGCGCGGTGGAAAACGACAAGATCTGTTTCGTCACGCTGACCGTGAAGATCGAAAAGACGGAAGACCAGCCCAAGCCCTTCGACCTTTGCGTCACCTTCACGGGTGTATTCGAATCGGACGCTTCGACGGATGCGGAAAAGCGCGCCGTCGTCATCGGCGCGACGGAACTGCTGTATCCGTACCTGCGCGCCGCCGTGTCCACACTCACGACCGCCGCGCTCTCGTCGCCCGTCGTGCTTCCCGTCATCAACGGTTCCATCTTCCCTGAAGACCGCGAGCCCGCCCCCGGCGAAATGTTCAGCTGAGCGGAGGCAGACGATGGACAGAGAACAGATCAAACAGATCCTTCCGCACCGCGAGCCCATGCTCCTTTTGGACGAGGTCGAGCTCTCCGAAGAGGACGGCCAGCCCGTATCTGTCGGCAAATATAAGGTCCGCGGTGACGAATTTTTCCTGCAGGGGCATTTTCCGGGCAACCCCATCGTTCCCGGCGTCATCCAGTGCGAGATGATCGCGCAGGCGGCGGTCGCGCTCCTGCCCGACACCAAAAACGCCGTCCCCATGTACACGGGGCTGAACAACGTCAAATTCAAACATCCCCTCCTTCCGGGCGACACCGCCGTGATGACGGTGCACCTGACCGCGCGCAAAGGCATTTTCTGCTTTGCCAAGGGTAAGCTCGAGGCGAACGGAAAACTGTGCACGAGCGCAGAATTTTCTTTTGCCATCGTTCCGCAGCGCAGCTGAGGGCGGGGACGAAACGGCGCGCCCGCAAAAACGGGCGCGCCGTTTCGTTTTTCAGCCAAAATCGGCATGCAGGCCCCCCATTCTACGCGATTTTTCGCAATATGGCTTGACTAAGCGGGGCGAATTTACTATAATAGCATTGTAAGTAAGGCCAAAGTTTGCAGATATTCTGCCGCCCGTAATGCTGCGGCCACCCCGAAAATACAGTTTTTTCGGGCCGGATAAAGGGAAAGCGGCAGATTTTTGGGAGTGATCTATGTCATTTTATGTTGCGGGTACGGGCAGCGCTCTGCCCGAAAAGGCCGTCACCAACGATGACCTCGCCCAATTTCTCGATACATCCGACGAGTGGATCGTGACCCGTACGGGCATCCGCCGCCGCCACATCCTCACGCACGAGCGCCTGCAGGATCTGGCGATCGCCTCGGCCAAGACCGCCCTCGAAGACGCGGGCGTCTGCGGAGCGGAGGTGGACCTGATCGTCTGCGCGACCATGCGCGCGGATACCGTGACCCCGTCGCTGGCCTGTGCCGTCGCCGAGGCGATCGGCTCTACGGCGCCCGCCTTCGACGTCAACGCCGCCTGCGTGGGCGTGCTGTACTGCATGGAGATCGCCGACGCGTTCGCCGCGTCCGGCAAGGCCAAGACCGTTCTCGTCGTTTCGGCGGAGGCCATGAGCAAGCTGGTCGACTGGTCGGACCGCTCGACCTGCGTGCTGTTCGGCGACGGCGCGGGCGCGATGGTGCTGCGCGCGGGCGAAGGCCGCCTGGCGGGCGAATTGTCCACCCGCCCGGATACGCATGCCATCCGCATGCCCAACATCGAGGGGAACAGCCCTTATAATCAGATCGAGCAGGAACGGATCGTCCTGTCGATGGACGGGGGCGAGGTGTATAAGTTTGCGGTCAACGCCATGGGCCACAACATCGAGGAGGTCTGCGCGCGGGCAGGGCTTTCGCCCGCCGATATCGACTGGTATCTCCCGCACCAGGCCAACGTGCGCATCATCGACGCGAGCCTGAAAAAGTTCAAGATCGACAAGAGCAAAGTGCTGCTCAACATCGACGAATGCGGGAACATGAGCGCGACGTCCGTCATGGTGCTTTTGGATCAATACGCCAAAAAGGGCACCTTTCATTGCGGAGACAAGCTGCTGCTGGTCGCCTTCGGAGGAGGGCTGACGAGCGGCGCCGTCATCATAGAGTGGAAAAAGAAATAAAAAGGAGAACAAAATTATGACCACGTTGGAAAAATTGAAAGAAATCCTCAGCGAATGCAAGGGGGAAGAGCTGGACATCACCCCGGAGACCACGTTTGATTCTCTCGAGTTCGACTCGCTGGACAAGGTAGACATCGTCATGCAGATCGAAGAGGCGTACGACATTTCCCTCGGCGACAACATGCAGCTTTCGACCATCGGCGAGCTGGTCGCAAAAATCGACGAAGCGGTCGCAAACAAGTAAGCAAAGGCGGCGCTATGCAGACAAAACTGACCAAATTGCTGGGTATCCGGCACCCGATCATCCAGGGCGGCATGGCGTGGATCGCCGACGCTTCCCTGGCAAGCGCCGTTTCCAACGCGGGCGGGCTGGGCATCATCTCCGCGATGAATGCAAACGCGGACTGGGTGCGCGAAGAGATCCGCAAATGCCGCACGCTGACGGATAAGCCGTTCGGCGTCAATATCATGCTCATGAGCCCCCACGTCGAAGAGGTGGCGCAGATGGTCGCCGAAGAAAAGGTGCCCGTCGTCACCACGGGCGCGGGCAACCCTTCGCGCTTCGTGAAGATGTGGAAGGAAGCGGGCATCAAGATCCTGCCCGTGGTCGCCTCCACCGCGCTCGCCAAAATGGTCGAACGCGCGGGCGCAGACGCCGTGATCGCCGAGGGCGGCGAGAGCGGCGGGCACGTGGGCGATCTCACCACCATGGCGCTCGTCCCGCAGGTCGTCGACGCGGTCAAGATCCCCGTCGTCGCGGCGGGCGGCATCGGCGACGGCCGCGGCTTGGTCGCCGCGTTCGCGCTGGGCGCCTGCGGCGTGCAGATGGGCACGCGCTTCCTCGTCGCCGACGAATGCACCGTTTCGGCCGAATATAAAAAGAAAGTGCTCGCCGCCAAAGACATCTCCACGATGGTCACCGGCAGGCGTCTCGGCCACCCCGTGCGCGCCATCAAAAACACGTATATGAACGCCTACGCCAAGATGGAGGCGGATTCGAATATTCCCGACGAACAGCTGGAACAGTTCGGCGTCGGTTCGCTGCGCAAGGCCGCCAAAGAGGGCAACGCCGACGAGGGCTGCTTCCTCGCCGGGCAGATCGCCGGCATGGTCAAGCGCGCCCAGCCCGCGCGCGAGATCATCGACGAGATCATGGCGCAGGCCGAAAAGATGATGGAGGGCGTCCGATGGGACGTGTAGCCTTCCTTTTTGCCGGCCAGGGGGCGCAGGTCCCCGGCATGGCGGCAGACGTACAGCATCTGCCCAAAGTGCAAAAACTCTTTTCCGTCGCCGAAGACATCCGCCCCGGCACCGTCGAGGCGATGCTGCACGGCACGCAGGAAGAGCTCAACCGCACGCTGCTCACCCAGCCGACCATGTTCCTGGCCGACCTCGCCTACGCCTACGCGAAGGAAGAGGAGGCGGGCACGCCCGACTGTGCCTGCGGCTTTTCGGTGGGTGAAGTGCCCGCGCTCTGCTTTGCGGGCATGCTGTCGGAAGAGGAGGCGTTCCGCGCCATCGTGCGGCGCGCCGAACTGATGGAGGCGTACACCGCCCGCGTTCCGGGCTGCATGATCGCCTGCGTCAAACTCCCCGCGGACAAGGTCGAGTCGCTGTGCGACGGCGTGAACACCCATCCCGCCAACTACAACGGCGCGCTGCAGACGGTCGTCGCCTGCCGCGCGGAGGCGGAAGAGTCCTTCTGCGCCGCCGTGAAGGCGGCGGGCGGCCGCGCGATGAAGCTGCGCGTCTCCGGCATGTTCCATTGCCCCGAGCTCGCGCCCGAATCGGAAGAATTTGAGGCGTTTTTGCGCACCCTGCACTGGAGTGCGCCCCGCCTTCCCGTCTATGCCAACCTCACGGCGCAGCCGTACGCGGGCGACGGCCCGCACACCCTCGCCCTGCAGATGCGCTCGCCCGTGCGCTTTACCGCCACGGTCGCCAACATGCGCGCCGCGGGCGTGGATACCTTTGTCGAAGTCGGCCCGGGCAAAGTGCTCACCGGCCTCGTACAGCGCGGCTGACGGCCGCCGGACGGCCTTCGCGCCCGAAAAGCAAGGGGGAAGCGCGGCTTTTGCCGCGGCCCGTCCGTATCAGTACCAATTTTTTTGAGGAAATTTGTTCATGTCTGAAAAAAGAGTTGCGCTCATCACGGGCGCGGGCAGGGGCATCGGCGCGCAGATCGCGCGCACCCTCGCACAGGAAAACATCGATATCGCCGTCGTCGACTACGGTGAGGAAAGCGCCGCGCGCGAAACGCTGGACGCACTCGCCGCGGCGGGCGTCACGGCGCGCTATTATAAATGCGACGTCTCCGACTTTGCCGCGACCAAGGCGGTCGCCGAAGCCGTCGTCAAGGATTTCGGGAAGATCGACATCCTCGTCAACAACGCGGGCGTCACGGCCGACAAGCTCATCCTCCGCATGGAGGAGGCGGACTGGGACCGCGTGCTCAATATCAACCTCAAGGGCTGCTTCAACATGATCAAGCACGTCACCCCGTACATGATGCGCAAGCGCTACGGCCGCATCGTGTCCATCAGCTCGGTGGTCGGGATGATGGGCAACGCGGGCCAGGCGAACTATGCCGCGTCGAAGGCGGGCATCATCGGCCTGACCAAGACGGTCGCCAAAGAATTCGGCGCGCGCGGGATCACCGCCAACGCCGTCGCGCCCGGCTTCATCAAGACGGCGATGACGGACGCGCTGTCCGACGAACAGAAGCAGGCCATGCACAAGCTCATCCCGCTCGGCACGCTGGGCGAAACGCAGGACATCGCCAACGCGGTCAAGTTCCTCGTCTCCGACGATGCGCGCTATATCACCGGCGTCGTCCTCAAAGTGGACGGCGGCATGTACATCTGACCGCCCCTTCGGGGCCGATCGGCGCCGCCGATCATGAACTTTGCAGGAGGTTATCATGGAAAAGAGAGTCGTCGTGACCGGGCTCGGGGCGATCACGCCGCTGGGCAACGACGTAAAAACGACGTGGGAGAATATGAAAAAGGGCGTCTGCGGCATCGATACGGTGACCAAGTTCGACGCCACCGGCTACAAATGCACGTTCGCGGGCGAGGTGCGCGGGTTCGATCCCACCCTGTACATGCCCAAGGGCGAAGTGCGCAAGACCGACCTGTACTGCCAGTACGCCGTCGCGGCCGCGACGCAGGCGTATGAAGACAGCGGCCTGACCGCCGACGACGTCGCGCCCGACCGTTTCGGCGTGTACATCGGTTCGGGCATCGGCGGCATCCAGACGCTCGTCACCGAGCACACCAAACTGATCGAAAAGGGCCCGGGCCGCATCTCGCCCTTCTTTGTCCCGATGATGATCTCGAACATCGCGTCGGGCACGGTCGCCATCAAATACCACGCGCAGGGCCCGAACATCGGCATCGTCACCGCCTGCGCGACTTCGACCAACAGCATCGGCGAGGCGTACCGCGCCATCAAGCACGGCTATGCCGACGTCATGCTCGCCGGCGGCAGCGAGGCGGCGATCACGCCGCTGTGCTTTGCCGGCTTCATCAGCTGCCAGGCGCTCTCGACGGCGACGAGCAAAGACCGCGCCTCCATTCCGTTCGATAAAGAGCGCGTCGGCTTCACCATGGGCGAGGGCGGCGCCGTCGTCCTGCTGGAGGAGTACGAGCACGCCAAGGCGCGCGGCGCCAAGATCTATGCCGAGCTTGCCGGCTACGGCTGCACGAACGACGCCTACCACATGACCGCGCCCGATCCCGAGGCGGTCGCCTCCGCGCGCGCGGTCGAGCTGGCCGCGAAGGAGGCGGGCATCGAAGCGGGCCGCGGCGTGTACGTCAACGCGCACGGCACGGGCACGCCGCTCAACGACAAGACGGAAACGCGTATGCTCAAGCGCGTGTTCGGCCAGGACGCGTACAAGCTGCACGTCTCTTCGACCAAGTCGATGACCGGGCACATGCTCGGCGCGGCGGGCGGCGTCGAGGCGATCGCCTCCGTCCTCGCCCTGCACGAGGGCGTCGTTCCGCCGACCATCAACTACCGCGTTCCGGACGCGGACTGCGACCTCGACATCACCCCCAACGAAGCGGTGGCCGCGCCTCTGACGGCGGCCCTGTCCACTTCGCTCGGGTTTGGCGGGCATAACGGCTGCCTGGCCTTCCGCAAGGCATAAGCCGCCCGATTTTAGAAAGAAGGAGTCAACATGGACAAGAAAAAACTGCGCGAGATCATCTCCGTATTCCGCGAGAGCGGCCTCGCCAAAATGGAAATTTCCGAAACGACGGCCGGCGATACCTTTTCGATGAAGCTGGAAGCGATCGCCGCCAACGTACAGCCGGCCCCCGTCGCCGTGCAGTATGTGCAGAGCGCGCCGGAAGAGAAGGCCGTCGAGTCTGCCGAGATCAAGGACTACAACAAATACCGCGACATCAAGTCTCCGATGGTGGGCATCTTTTACACAGCCCCTTCGCCCGACGCCGAACCGTTTGTCAAGGTGGGCAGCAAGGTCAAAAAGGGCGATACGCTGTGCATCATCGAGGCGATGAAGCTGATGAACGACGTCGTCGCCGAGGAAGACGGCGAGATCGTGGAAGTTTGTGCCGAAAACGGCAGCCTGGTCGAGTTCGGGCAGACGCTGTTCAAGATCTTTTAAGGGGGAGGGGCGCGCCGCGCCTCGCCGAAAGCAGGGGAAGGGCTGCGGCCGGTCCCCCGCTTTTCGATGCCTTCGCGGCCGGCGCCTGCGCCGCGCGGCGGAAGGAAAACGGATAGGAAACGTGTATGTTCAGTAAAATTTTGATCGCAAACCGCGGCGAGATCGCCGTCCGCATCATCCGTGCCTGCAACGAAATGGGCATCCGCACCGTCGCCGTCTATTCGGAGGCGGACGCGCAGGCGCTGCACGTCAATCTTGCGGACGAGAGCTACTGCATCGGCCCCGCGCTGCTCAAAGACAGCTACCTCAACATGACCGCCATCATCGACGTGGCGACGGCCACCGGTTGCCAGGCCATCCATCCCGGCTACGGGCTGCTCAGCGAAAACCCGCGCTTTGCCGAATTGTGCGAAAAATGCAACATCAAGTTCATCGGCCCGCATTATTCGGTCATCGCGCGCATGGGCGACAAGGACGAGGCGCGCCGCACCATGAAGGCGGCCGGCGTCCCCGTCGTTCCGGGCCTGGACGAGATCACCGACATCGCCGCAGCCAAAAAGTTTGCCGCCGAGATCGGGTATCCCGTCATCGTCAAGGCGGCGGCGGGCGGCGGCGGGCGCGGCATCCGCATCGTCTGGAAGGAAGAGGACTTCGAAACGGCGGTGCAGACCGCCTCGGCCGAGGCGCAGAGCGCCTTCGGCAACGGCAAGTGCTACCTCGAAAAATACCTCACCGACGTCAAGCATGTCGAAATGCAGATCGTCGCCGACGAGCAGGGGAACGTCGTCTGCCTGGGCGAGCGCGACTGTTCGATGCAGCGCAAAAACCAAAAGCTGATCGAGGAGAGCCCCTGCGTCGTCCTCCGCCCGGAAACGCGGCAGGAGATGATGCGCTGTGCCATCCTCGCCGCAAAGACGGTGCATTACACCAACCTCGGCACCATCGAATTTTTGCTGGACAAGAGCGGCAAATTCTATTTTATGGAGATGAACACCCGCCTGCAGGTCGAGCACCCCGTCACCGAATATGTCACGGGCATCGACGTCGTCAAATGGCAGATCCGCATCGCGGCGGGCATCGAGTTCATCTATAAGCAGGAGGATATCCGCATGCGCGGCTGCGCCATCGAGTGCCGGATCAACTCCGAAGACGTACGCAAAAATTTCCGCCCCAGCTGCGGGCAGATCAAGTTCATGCACATCCCGGGCGGGCCGTGGGTGCGCTTCGACACCGCCATCTACCAGGATTACGTCATCCCGCCTTATTACGACAGCATGATCGGCAAACTCATCGTGTACGCCCGCGAGCGCACGGAGGCCATCCGCAAAATGCAGGCGGCGCTGTGCGAACTGGTCATCGACGGCGTCCATACCAACGCCGAGCTTTCCGGCGACATCCTCGCCCAGCCCGAATTCAAAGACGGCACCTATTGTACCAATTTCTTGGAAAAGTTCCTGAAAAATTACCGCTGAGCACGGTGATTTGTGCGGCCGCAATGGCGCGGCCGCAAATAAAAATTCCCCGCGAGGGGAAACGTCGCCGAGCACGGTGATTTGCGCGGCCGCAAAGGCGCGGCCGCAAATAAAAATTCCCCGCGCGGCGGAACGCTGCTTTTCGCAGCGATCTTTCCCGTACAAACGCCGCGCGCCATGATTTGAATCCACCGAGCGGCGGCCGCACGGCCGCCGAAACATCGAAAAAAAGGAGCGAACAGCCTTGAATTTCGAAGATCTAAAAAAATTTTTCTTCCGAAAGCCGAAAAACGCGCTGGAAGGAACGGAGGACGCCGCGCCGGACAGCCGTCCCGCGCCCAACGAAGCGACCATTCCCGAAAAGCTCGCCGAAAAGTGCGAAAAATGCGGGCAGATCATCCTGTCCGACGAGCTGCGCGACAACTACGGCATCTGCCCCAAGTGCGGCCACTATAAAAAATTGGACGCGCGCGCGCGCATCGCGCTGTGCGCCGAAAATTTTGAAGAGCTGTTCGCCGACGTAGAGGGCGGCAACCCGCTCGGCTTCCCCGGCTATGACGAAAAGCTCGCCTCGCTGCGCGCCAAAACGGGCGAAAAGGATGCCGTCGTCTGCGGAACGGCGACCATCGGCGGGGTGCGCTGCGCCCTCTTTTCGATGGACTACCGCTTCCAGATGGGCAGCATGGGCCACGCCGTCGGCGAAAAGATCACCGCCACCTTCGAGTACGCCACCGCGCACCGTCTTCCCGTCGTAGGCTTTGTCCTCAGCGGCGGCGCGCGCATGCAGGAGGGCATCGTTTCCCTCATGCAGATGGCCAAAACCAGCGCGGCGGTCGCCAAGCACGACGAGGCCGGCCTCCTGTACATCGCCGTCCTCACCGACCCGACGACGGGCGGCGTGTCCGCCTCCTTCGCGTTCGAGGCCGACATCATCCTCGCCGAAAAGGGCGCGCTCATCGGCTTTGCCGGGCCGCGCGTCATCGAGCAGACGATACGCCAAAAGCTCCCGGCAGGCTTCCAGCGCGCAGAATTTTTGCAGGAAAAGGGCTTCGTAGACCGCATCGTCGGCCGCCGCGAGATGCCCGCCCTGCTCGCTTCGCTCCTGCAGCTGCACGAAGGTGCGCCCGCATCCACGGCTGCGGCAGGGGAGCCGTCGGCTCAGGCGTCCGCCACGGAGGAAACCGCATGAACGCATACGATATCGTGCGCGCCAGCCGCGAAAAGGGCCGGCCGACCGCACAAAAATACATCGAAAAGATGGTCGAAGGCTTTATCGAACTGCACGGCGACCGCCGCTACGCAGACGACGCGGCGATCATCGGCGGCGTCGGCCGCATGGGCGGCCGCCCGGTCACCGTCATCGGCATCGAAAAGGGCGCCGACACCAAGAGCAAGGTCGCGCGCAACTTCGGCTGCGCCCATCCGGAGGGCTACCGCAAGGCGGTCCGTCTGATGAAGGAGGCGGAAAAATTCCATCGCCCGGTGCTGTGCCTGGTCGACACGTCCGGCGCCTATTGCGGCATCGGCGCGGAGGAGCGCGGCCAAAGCGAGGCGATCGCGACGGCGATCTTAGACATGATCCGCCTGCGCACGCCGGCGCTCACGCTCATCATCGGCGAGGGCGGCAGCGGCGGCGCGCTCGGCCTGTCGGCGGCGGACGAAGTCTGGATCACCGAAACGTCCACCTACTCGGTCATCTCGCCCGAGGGCTGCGCCTCTATTTTATGGAAGGACGCATCCAAAGTGGCGCAGGCGGCAGAGTGCCTCAAAATGACGGCGCCCGATCTGATCAAGCTCGGTGCGGTGGAGCGTGTGATCCCCGAGCAAGACTTTTCGGAAGCGTTCTACGCATCGTTAAAGGAGCAGATCGCGGCATTTTTTGAGGCGAAGAGCAAACTGTCCGCCGACCGACTGGTGGAGGAGCGCTACGCCCGTTTCCGCAAATTCTGACCGCCCGCAAACAGCGGCGAGCGACGACGAGCGCAAAGAGAGAAAACAGGCCGCCGAAGCGACATCGTCGCAGAGCGGCGGGTTTTCTCTCCCCCTCACGACTTTTTCTTTTGTCAGCTCAAAAGAAAAAGTGTGAACTACATCATGGAGGAAAAATATGATCGCCATCGTTACCGATTCCACCGTCGGCTACTCGACCGAAGAAGTCGCCACCCGCGGCATAGTCACGGTCGTACCCGTCAATTATCAGATCGGCCGCACCTTATACGAGGAATACGCCTCCGACCGCAACGGCAGCTTTCTGCCGCTGATGGAGCGTCAAAGCCCGTGCAAGACGGCGCAGCCCTCGCTGGGCAATTTTCTGCGCGTCTTTTCGGGCCTTGTCGAGCGCGGGTACGAGGTGATCTGCATCGTTCTCTCGTCGGCGCTGTCGGGCACCTATTCCTCGGCGTGTTTTGCGGCGGACCAGGTCGGCGGCAGCATCCACGTCGTCGACTCGTCCACGATCGGCCCCGGTCTCCATCTTCTGGTGGACGAGGCGGTCAACATGGCGAAGGGCGGCTTCTCGGCGGAGGTCATCCTGCGCAACTTAGAGGGGTTAAAGAAGAAGATCGGCATCGTCTTCACGGTCGAATCGCTCGACCGCATCGTCTACGGCGGCAGGCTGAACGACCCGAAGGCGAAAACGACGCTCAACCTCCGTCCCGTCTTTGAACTCAAAGGCAAGATCCGTTTCTTAGGCAACGCGCGGGGCGCGCGCGAGCGCATCGAGCAGATGAGCGCCTGCATCCCGCAGTCGGCGCGGCGCATCATCGTCAGCCGCTGCGGCGCGGACACGGACGTTGCCGAGCTCACGCAGGCATTAAAGTCGTGCCATCCGACGGTCTACATCCATCAGCGGGTGATGGGCCCGGTGCTGTCCATCCACACGGGCATCGGCGCCTTCGGTGTCGCGTATGTCGTGAAGGAGTGACCGCTCCCCGCACTCGTCGGGTGTGTCGTTCCCGTTCCCGTTCCCGCGCCTGCGGCGAGCAGGAGGCGGAAACTATCTCTATAATATATAGTATAATATAGGAATGTCTTTTCCGCCCTTTTGCGTGAACCCCTTTCTGAAACATGTTTGAAAAATCCAAAATCGCACTTTTGCCTTTTTCCCCCAATTTGCGCGCGAGCGCCTCAGCGGGTGAATTTGCGGAATTTATCAAAGGTGTGCCATTAAAATATTCCGCAAAGAGGGCAGAGCCCTCCAAATCACGGAAAAAAGTTTTAACAGCTTAAAACTTTTTTCGTGAGGGAAAGAGGAGGAGCCGCCGCGCCGAGCGGGGCGGAGCGCGTATCGCGTGCCGCCCGCAGCCTGCGGCGAGCGACGACGAGAACGGCGGGGTTTTCTCTCAAAATCACGGAAATTTGTTTCGTCAGCTCGAAACAAATTTCGTGAACCCTTTTATAAAATTTCTCGCGCAAGCAAAACCGCGCTTTTGCGCAGCGCAACTCGATTTGCGCGCGAGCGCCTCAGCGGGTGAATGCGGCGCGCATTCTTAACGGTGTGCTCTAAAAAAGCGCGCCGCAGAGGGCAGAGCCCTCCCAATCACGGAAAATCGCAGGCGTCAGCTCGCCGAGATTTTCGTGAACCAAAAAAATCTCTCGAAAAATCCAAAATCGCACTTTTGGATTTTTCCCCCAATTTGCCGCAAGGCTTCCGCGGAAAGAGTGAATTTGCGGCATTTATCAAAGGCGTGCCCTTCCATATGCCGCAAAGAGAGAAAACAGGCCGCCGAAGCGACATCGTCGCGGAGCGGCGGGTTTTCTCTCAAAATCACGGAAATTTGTTTCGTCAGCTCGAAACAAATTTCGTGAACCCCTTTTTTTATGAAAAAATACTTGACATCCGTGATTGTGTTTGTTAAAATATAGGCAAGTATCCATGCGAGAGCATGCGTACCATAGCAAAAAAAATTTTTAGAAGGAGTAAAGAACAAAATGAAGGGACACATTCATTCGAGAATTGCTAAACTTTTAGTAGTTCTGGCTTTGGCTGTTGTTGCTTCTGTTATGTTCGTCTTCGTCGGCTGCAGCAGCGAGTGTGAGCATGAAAAGACTCATACCGAAACTGTGGCGGCCACTTGCACGACGGCCGGTTCCGAAAAAACCGTCTGCGATGACTGCGGCGAAACGATCAAAACGGAAACGATCGACGCTCTTGGCCACAAATGGGATGAAGGTAAGGTCGTCGCTGCAACTTGTGCGGCCGGCGGCTACACGCTGAAGACCTGCACGGTGTGCGGTGCGCAGCAGCAGACCGATCTGACCGAGGCTCTGCCGCATGCATGGAAGGACACGACTACGGTCGCGCCCACCTGCACGACCGAGGGCTACACGCTGCAGACCTGCGAGGCGTGCGGCGCTACCCGTGATACCAACATCGTCGCGGCGGCAGGCCACAAGTGGGAAAACAAGGAAGAGGCTGCTACCTGCGGTACGGCTGGCCGTACATATCAGGAATGCTCCGTCTGCCATGATATCCGCAACGTCGCAGTGATCCCCGCAACTGGCAACCACACTTGGACCCCCGGCACGGTGACCCCCGCTACCTGCGTGGTCGACGGCTATACCGAATACACCTGCTCCGGCTGCGGCGCTACCAAGAAGGAAGTGACCGAGATCGCTGAAGGCCATAAGTGGAAGAACCTCCCCGTTCTGCGTGAGGAAGCAACTTGCACCACCGACGGTTACACCTATGTCGAGTGCGAGAACTGCGACGAGCGTCAGACCATCGATATGATCCCCGCGACCGGCCACACCTATGAGTGGAAAGTGACCAAAGCGCTCACCTGCACGACCGACGGCACCATCACCGGTACCTGCAAGGACTGCGAGGCTGAGGTTTCCTATACGGCGGATCAGTATGCGGCTTTGGATGCTGAGCAGAAGACTGCGCTGAAGATCGATTCGACCATCATCACCGCAAACGGCGGCGAAGCTGCTTTCCTGCAGGCGACGGGCCACTACTATTACAGCGTGAAGCTGGGTGAAGTGACCAACGATGCTCAGCACAAGTATGACACCCCGACCGCCGGCGACAAGAAGGACGATCCTCTGTTCCTCAACTGCCAGGATATCGGCAAAGTCACGATCGATGAGAAGGAAGCT
>CASEIS010000016.1 GCA_949287895.1 uncultured Bacillota bacterium | reverse complement strand
TCGGTCGAGGTGCCGTCCGAGGTGTTCATGTCCATCTTAAAGACGAACAAGTAGGGCATCGGCGTCTTTGCGGCGCGTGCGCGAGCGCTCTCGCTGCGGGCGCAGAAGTACCCGCGCGCGGCGGGGCTTCCTGCCCGTTTTCGCCGCAGCGTGCGCAAATGTACCGCTTCAATTTTGAATTTTCACCATTTGCAGAGTACTCTGCCAGACGTAGATCGCCGTTCGGCGGGTGAGAATTGTGGAACGACCGGGAGACGGAAGGCTTATGGAAGAGGAAAACTTTTTCGCGCGCGTCTATGCCGCCGTGCGGCGCATTCCGCGCGGCAGGGTCGCGACGTACGGGCAGATCGCCCGCCTGTGCGGCAGGCCGCGCGCAGCGCGCGTCGTCGGCAGCGCGCTGCACGTAAACCCTGCGCCCGGCGCCATTCCCTGTCACCGCGTTGTCAACCGAGAGGGGCGGCTCGCCCCCGCCTTCGCCTTCGGCGGCGCGCAGGTGCAGCGCGATCTGCTCGCGGCGGAGGGGGTAGAGGCGGAGGCGCGCGGCGGCCTCTTTTACGTCGACCTCGCCCGCTACGGCTGGCAGCCGTAGAGAGTGGCCGTCCGCAGACAGGCGGCAAGCCGGCGGCGCGGCCCGCCCGCAAATGCGGACACAAGGGCGCGTTCTTGCGGTGAAAGCGCCGATTTTTTCAAGTTTGCACAGTATTATGTCACGCATAGTTCGCGTGGCCGAGCGAGCGGGAGGCCAAAATGCCCGGCATCTATATCCACAGTCCCTTCTGTAAATCCAAGTGCCGCTACTGCGACTTCACTTCCTACCCCGGCAAGATCGGCTTTGCCGAGGCGTATATGGCGTGCGTCTATAAAGAGATGAAGCTGCGCGCCAAAGACTTGTCCGGCCGCACCTTTGACACCGTCTACTTCGGCGGGGGCACCCCCTCCGTCATCGACGCCAAGCTGATCGCCGGGTGCATGAATCGCCTGCGCGAGTGTTACAGCCTTGCAGAGGGGGCGGAGGTCACCATCGAGCTCAACCCCGGCACGGTAGACGAGGAACAGATCAAAATGTACAGGCGGGCGGGCATCAACCGCTTTTCTATTGGCCTGCAGACGGCGGTGGACGCGCAGCTCGAGGAGCTGGGCCGCGTGCACACCGCGGCGGACTTCCTGCATGCGTGCGAACTCATCGGCGACGCCAACAAGAGCGCCGATATCATGATCGGCCTCAAGGATCAGACGGCGGAAGATGTCAAAAAGAGCATCGACCTCGCGCTGCAGGGGGGCGTCTCGCACATCTCGATGTACGCGCTCACCCCCGAAGACGGCACGCCCATCTACACCGACTACCTCAACGGCGAGCTTCCGGACGGCGACGAGGTCGCCGCCCTCTACGACGGCGCCCGCCGCTACCTCGCCGAACGCGGCTTCGCGCGGTACGAGGTCTCCAACTTCGCCAAGCCCGGCTTCGAGTCTCGCCACAACCTCAACTATTGGCGGCGGGGGGAGTACATCGGCTTCGGCGTGGACGCCAGCTCCTTTATGGGCGGGCGGCGCTTCACCAACACGCGCGATCTCGACGAGTACATCAAGTGCATCCTCTCCAACTACTATCCCGTCGTCGCCGACGAGGCGATCGGCGAGGAGGAGGCGAAGTTTGAAACGGTGATGCTCGCCCTGCGCACCGCAAAGGGCATCGACCTCGCGCAGTACCGCGCCCGCTTCGGCAGCGATTTTGCTTCAGACTTTGCCGCGCCGCTCAAAAAGAACGCAGATTACCTCGAGTACACCGGCTCCGCCGTGCGCATCAAAGAGGACTATCTCTACGTTCAAAACACCATTATCATCGATTTTTTGGGCTGATGCAAAGTATTATGCCACGCATACTTCGCCGATTGCACGGCCCTTCGGCCGCCGAGGGGGTATAAATACTGAACTAAATGGTTAAAGAAATGTCGGCGCGCCCGCGAAAAGCGCGGGCGCGCCGAAAGTATAAATGCCGTATAAGCAGCATATAGGCGGCGTATGGGCGGCAGGGGCGCGGGCTGCCTGCGGCTATTCGCGGGTGGCGACGATCTCGCCCGTCACGGCGTCGGCGAGCATGGAGTAGGTGCGGCCGCCGCGGTCGGTCAGGCCGACGTAGTAGTAGCTCGCGCCGCCCTCGCACAGCAGGCGCACGTACAGTTCGCCCGCGAAGTCGCGCCCGCCCGAGAGTGCGTCGAAGCGCTCCGCTTCCGCCGCGCGCACCTTCTCGAGCAGGGCGGGCAGTTCGAGCGCGCCTGCGGGGCGCAGGCAGACCGCCTCTATGGTGAGCGGGGCGACTTCCGCGTCCTCCGCGTCGCGGACGGTGAACGTGATGCTCGCCTCCGTCGGTTCGGGCAGGGAGAGGGAGCAGGTATGCACCATGCGCACGCTGTCGAAAGCGAGCTCGGCCTCATATTTTTCTCCGCCCAGCGCGTATTCGATGCTGTAAGTGCGCGCGTTGTCCGGCGCGGTGAGCGCGACCTCGAACAGCTCCTGCATCTCGCCCACGTTCCCGTCGGCGCGGTAGGGGTATTCGCGGCGGGTGAAGGAGGCGAACACGGTATAGCCTCCCTCCGTTCCCTCGTAGATGCGGCTGCGGTATTCGGAGACGTATGTGCCGAGGTCGGGCGCGGCGGCGCACCCGGCGGGCAGGATGCACGCCGCCAGCGCCAGCAGAAGACAGACGATCTTTTTCATGGGGTTCCTCCCGTTGCAAGCGATATTTACGCTATTCAGTGTATTTTTTTCGGCGGCGAAAAATGATATCTTTCCCCAAACGGTTGCTTTTTTTCCTGCCGTATGGTAAAATAATCGAAATCCAGAAACAACGCGCGCACCTGCCGTTTCCGGCCGAAGATCGACTTGCCGCGGCGGGGCGCGTTTGTCTTTCAGAGCGGGGTATTCGATTTGGGTAAATTGATAGCCAAAACAGCGGCGATCACCTTCGCCTGCATCATCGTCGTCGCACTGGTCCTGTTCGGCATTTTCAGCCTGTTCGTTCCGTCGGTGATGGTCTCTCTGACCGATTCGCTCGGCATGACGGGCGCCTGCGCCTATTACAGCGTCGCGCAGTACGAAAAGTCGGGCGACGTAGCCGACCTCGCCGACGCGGTCAGCCGCAGCTACGAGGCGGGTCACTACGACGCCGCCGCCGAATATGGCGCCCTGCTGCGCAAGCACCCTTCCTATGCCGATTACTGCGCCGCGCGCGACGCCGAGACGGACTTTACCGGCCCGCTGGGCGGCCTGCTCGGCACGGCCGACCAGTTCTTTGCGGGCATCACGGCCGAGTCGCAGTACCGCTGCGGCGATAAAGACGCCGCGCTCGAGACCGCCTTCGATTCCATCGGCGACAGCTTTGACGACGCGGACGCGGTCACCTATCTCGCGGGCGTCGCCGTCGAGGCGCAGGACGCAGACTTCTGCGGGCGCATCCTTTCCGAGCTGGACGGCCTGGGCGGAGAGGGGAACGCCTTCGATGAAGATCTGCACGAAGATCTGAAAGAATTCAAAGACATGCTGCGCGAGGCCGCCTGACCTTTTAGCGCGGCTTCTTTTTCCCGGGGGGATCCCCTCGGCGGCGGGGCGCGCCTGTCGGCGGGCCGGCGGCCGATCCGAATTTTGTATTCCATTTTATCGATATAAAATTTAGACAAAAGGAGATGCTTATGAACAAAATTGTGCGAGAGGGCCTGACCTTTGACGATGTACTGCTGATCCCGTCCGCATCCGACGTGCTGCCGGCACAGGTGGATCTGACGACGCGCCTGACAGACGACGTGCGTCTGAACATCCCGCTGATGAGCTCGGCGATGGATACGGTCACGGAGAGCAAACTGGCGATCGCCCTCGCGCGCGAAGGCGGCATCGGCATCATCCACAAAAATATGTCCATCGAGGAGCAGGCCAGCCAGGTCGACAAGGTCAAGCGCAGCGAGCACGGCGTCATCACCGACCCCTTCTTCCTCGCGCCCGAAAACAGCGTGCGCGAAGCGGTCGCGCTGATGGAGCGCTACAAGATCAGCGGCGTCCCCATCACCAAAAACGGCAAGCTGGTCGGCATCCTGACCAACCGCGACCTCCGCTTCGAGTCCAACTACGACCAGCCCATCGACAACGTCATGACCAAAGAGCATCTCGTCACGGCGCCCGTCGGCACCTCCCTCGAAGAGGCGCAGAAAATTCTGGGCAAGCACCGCATCGAAAAGCTGCCCATCGTGGACAGCGAGGGCTACCTCAAGGGCCTGATCACCATCAAGGATATCGAAAAGAGCATCCAGTACCCCAACTCCGCGCGCGATAAAAACGGCCGCCTGCTCGCGGGCGCGGCCGTCGGCAGAGCGGCAAACACGATGGAGCGCATCGCCGCCCTCGTCTCCGCCAAGGTCGACGTCATCGTCGTCGACACGGCGCACGGCCACCAGAAGGGTGTCTTGGAAGAAGTCACGCAGATCAAGGCAAAGTACCCCAACCTCACCGTCATCGCGGGCAACGTCGCGACGGCGGAAGGGACGCAGGCGCTCATCGACGCGGGCGCCGACGTCGTGAAGGTGGGCATCGGCCCCGGCTCCATCTGCACCACCCGCATCGTCGCGGGCATCGGCATGCCGCAGCTGAGCGCCGTCATGGACTGCGCCGAGATGGCGGACAAGATGGGCAAGCGCATCATCGCGGACGGCGGCATCAAATACAGCGGCGACATCGTCAAGGCGATCGGCGCGGGCGCGTCCGTCGTCATGATCGGCAGCCTGTTCGCCGGCACCCTCGAAAGCCCCGGCGAGATCGAGATCTACCAGGGCCGCAACTTCAAGGTGTACCGCGGCATGGGCTCGCTCGGCGCGATGGCGGCGGGCGGCAACGACCGCTACTTCCAGGAGAGCAACCGCAAATTCGTGCCCGAAGGGGTGGAAGGCCGCGTGCCTTACCGCGGGCGGCTGGCAGACATCGTCTACCAGATGCTCGGCGGCCTGCGCGCAGGCATGGGCTACTGTGGCATGCACACGATCGACGAGATGCGCAAAAACGCGCGCTTCGTGCGCATCACCAACGCCTCCCTCATCGAGAGCCACCCGCACGACATCTCCATCACCAAAGAATCCCCCAACTACAGCCCGCGCGGGCTGTAAGAGGCGGAAAGCACCGCGGCCCCGCGGTGCTTTTCCATTGCAAATCATACATTTTTACGGAGCGACCTATGCGACACGAAAAAGTTCTCGTCCTCGACTTCGGCGGACAATACAACCAGCTCATCGCGCGCCGCGTGCGCGAGCAGGGGGTGTACTGCGATCTCCTGCCCTATGACATGAGCATCGAGCGCATCCTCGAGTATGCGCCCATCGGCATCATCTTCACGGGCGGCCCCAACAGCGTCTATGCGGACGGCGCGCCCGACGTCGACCCCCGCATCTTCGAGCTGGGCATCCCCATCCTCGGCATCTGCTACGGCTGCCAGCTCATCGCAAACGACCTCGGCGGCGCCGTCACCCACGCGGACACGCGCGAATACGGCAAGAGCGAGATCGACTACGGCGCCAGCCCCCTGTTTGCGGGCATGCAGCCGCACAACGTCTGCTGGATGAGCCATACCGACTACGTCAGCGCCGTCCCCGCAGGCTTTTCGGTCACGGCGACGACCAAGACCTGCCCCGCGGCGGCCTTCGAAGACCCTGCCCGCAAGATCTACGGCATCCAGTTCCATGCCGAAGTGCATCACACGCAGGAGGGGGACAAGATCCTGCACAACTTCCTCTACGCCGTCTGCGGCGCGAAAGGGGACTGGACGATGTCCGGCTTCGTCGCCGAACAGGTCGCCCTTCTCAAAGAAAAGCTCGCGGGCAAAAAGGTGCTGTGCGCGATGAGCGGCGGCGTGGACAGCGCGGTCGCTGCGGCGCTCGTGCACCGCGCCGCGGGCGATAACCTCACCTGCGTCTTCGTCGACCACGGCCTGCTGCGCAAGGGTGAGGCGGAAGAAGTCGTCTCCGTCTTCCGTGACGGCCTCGGCATGAATCTCGTCAAGGCGGACGCGCGCGAGCTCTTCCTCAAAAAGCTCTCCGGCGTCGCCGACCCCGAAAAGAAGCGCAAGATCATCGGCGAGGAGTTCATCAAGGTGTTCGAGGCGGAGGCCAAAAAGATCGGCGCCGTCGACTACCTCGTGCAGGGCACCATCTACCCCGACGTCGTCGAGAGCGGCAAGGGCTCGTCGGCGGTCATCAAGAGCCACCACAACGTGGGCGGGCTCCCCTCCGTCGTCGACTTCAAAGAGATCGTCGAGCCGCTGCGCGACCTGTTCAAAGACGAAGTGCGCAAGGTGGGCACCGAGCTCGGCCTGCCCGACTCCGTCGTCTGGCGACAGCCCTTTCCCGGCCCCGGCCTCGCCATCCGCATCATGGGCGAGGTGACGGAGGAAAAGCTGCAGACGCTGCGCGACGCAGACTACATCTTGCGCGAAGAGATTGCCAAGGCCGGCCTCGCGCGCGACATCTGGCAGTATTTCGCGGTCATCACCTCGACGTACACCGTCGGCGTGATGGGCGACGCGCGCACCTACGAGCCGGTCATCGCCATCCGCGCCGTCACCAGCGTGGACGCCATGACGGCAGATTGGGCGCGCATTCCGTACGACGTGCTCGAAACCATCTCGAGCCGCATCGTCAACGAGGTGGAGCACGCCAACCGCATCGTCTACGACATCACGTCCAAACCCCCCGCAACCATCGAGTGGGAGTAAATACTTCGCCGCCCCTTTTGCGGGGGCGGTTTTTTGCTTTTTTTGGGGAAGGGCAGTCTGCGGGCGGGGCCGCTGCGACGGCGGCGCGCCGACGGCGGGCGCGCCGCGCGGAAAATGCGGGCGGCGGCGCACTTTTTTCGCAAAAGTATGGAATTTCCCGTAAAAGTGTGCTATACTTGCAGCATACAGGGCCCGCCGCGCGCGGGCAGATACCTAAGGAGGAAAACAGTCTTATGGAAAGCAACAAGCGCCCCGAAAACATGGCGCGCATCGAGAGCGCGGCGCAGGCGCAGGCGTTCATCGACGAGCAGGTCGCGGCGGTGCGCCGCCAAGTCGGCGACAAAAAGGTGCTGCTCGCGCTGTCGGGCGGGGTCGATTCGTCCGTCGTGGCGGCGCTGCTCATCAAGGCGATCGGTCAAAACCTCGTCTGCGTGCACGTCAACCACGGCCTGCTGCGCAAGGGAGAGCCCGAACAGGTCGTCGAGGTGTTCCGCCACCAGATGAACGCCAACCTCGTCTACGTCGACGCCGTCGACCGCTTTTTGGACAAGCTCGCGGGCGTCGCCGACCCCGAAACCAAGCGCAAGATTATCGGCGCGGAGTTCATCCGCGTGTTCGAGGAGGAGGCGCGCAAGCAGGACGGCATCGAATTTCTGGCGCAGGGTACCATCTATCCGGATATCTTGGAGAGCGGCCCCGTCAAGGCGCATCACAACGTGGGCGGCCTGCCCGACGATTTGCAGTTCGAGCTGGTCGAGCCCCTCAAATTCCTCTATAAAGACGAAGTGCGCGTCGTGGGCAAGGCGCTCGGCCTGCCCGACGGCATGGTCTACCGCCAGCCCTTCCCCGGCCCCGGCCTGGGCGTGCGCTGCCTGGGCGCGATCACGCGCGAGCGGCTGGAGTGCGTGCGCGAGTCTGACGCCATCCTGCGCGAGGAGTTCGCCAAAAACGGGTTGGAGGGCAAGGTCTGGCAGTACTTCACCGTCGTGCCCGACTTCAAGTCGGTCGGCGTCAAAGACGGCAAGCGCACCTTCGCCTACCCCGTCATCATCCGCGCCGTCAACACCAAGGACGCGATGACCGCCACCGTCGAAGACGTGCCCTTCGACCTGCTCGAGCACATTACCGACCGCATCACCGGGGAGGTGCCCGGCGTCAATCGCGTGCTGTACGACCTCACCCCCAAGCCCTGCGGCACCATCGAGTGGGAGTAAGGGGAAGGCGGTTCGGGCGCAAAATTCGACATCGTGCGGGGGCGAACGCCCCCGCTTCAAAAATACCTTTGCAAAATTTTCGCAAAGGTATTTCTTTTTCCCGCAGAATGTGCTATACTGAATCGATGGCTTTTTTACTTTTTGCTGGAACGGAATTTTTTAAGGTGGGAAAATGGGTGAAATGACGATCGGGCAGCTGCGCGACTTTATCCAAAGTCATAAGGTGCCGGACAAACAATTTTTTTTGGATCTGCTCGATGAGGACAAGCAGCGCGCCTACGAAGACAAGCGGGTGCGCGCGGTGATGACGCTGCTCAAGCTGTGCTACATCAATGCCCTCAAACTCAAGATCAAGAACGCGCAGGAGGAGATCGAGTCTCTGCGCGCGGGCGATTTTTCTGCGGAAAACTACCGCACCATCATCGGCCGCAACGCCGAGATCCGCGCCTGGCGGGCGCAGATCGAGAGCTACAAGGGCTTTTTCGTCGAGCCGTACTTCGCCCGTATGGACCTCGTCGACGACAAGGAAGGCTACAACAGCTACTATATCGGCAAGAAAGGGGACCTGAACCTGGAGATCGTCGACTGGCGCGCGCCGCTCGCGCGCAAGTACTATCAAAAGAGCCAGATCGTATTCTCCATCAACGAGTACAATTACAGGCAGATCCTGCGCCGCGCCCTGCGCACGAAGAACGGGAAGTTCCTCGACTTCAAAAACGAATACCTCAGCCTGCGCGGCTACCTCACCAAGGAGGAGATCGCCGGGCGCGACGAGGAGATCATCTTCGACCCTTACCTCAAAGAGATTTTGCGCGCGCGCAAGGAGCAGGAAGAGATCTCAGACATCATCGAGACCATTCAGGAAAAGCAGTACGAGATCATCACCAAGCCCGAGCGCGCCAGCTTCGTGCTGCAGGGGTGCGCGGGCAGCGGCAAGACGATGATCATGCTGCACCGCCTGAGCTTCCTCATGTACAACAACGAGGGGCTCAAGCCCGCCGACGTGCTCGTCATCACCCCGAGCGATTCCTTCAACGCCTTCATCGACGAGCTCTCGCAGGTGCTCGAGCTGGAAAAAATCAAGACGCGCAAGATCGACGAGTACTTTTTGCAGCTGCTGCACAGTGAGGGGGTGGATATCGGCGGCAAGATCGACCCCGCCGTCAAAGAGCCGCCCGCCTATCTCGAGTACATCTATTCGGAAAAGTTTTATACAGACGCCGAAAAGCGGCTGACCAAAATTTACGACGGCATCCTCGGCATGTTCCTCAGCGAGGAGTGCGCCTCCGTCGTCGAAAAGGTCGCCGCCGACTGCCGCGCGCAGCTCGAGCTGTTCGGCCGCCTCAAAAACGCGAGCGTGCGCGTGCGCCGCGCCGTCCTCGGCGAGATCAAAGAGAAGCCGGAAGGGGGCCTGTATTACACAAAGCCCTACCGCGCGCTGATGAACGAAGTTACTGCCGCGGAGGAGTTTCTCACCTCCGGCCTGCACGGTGAGCGGGTCAAAAACGAGAGCGCATTCTATGGACTGCTGCTCTCCTTCTACCGCGCCGGCACCCACATCGCGCACGTGCATGCGCGCGTCGCCGCCGCCGCAGACGAGGACCTTTCCCGCCTGCACGAGACGGTCACCAAGGAGATCGCCGACCTGCGCCGCTACAAGCTGGTGCGCGGCGACAAGGAGGTGGAGACGTACGCCGACCGTATCGCCCACCGCGGCGAGCTGCTGCGCGAGATCGACGCGATGCGCGGCTGCGTCGCGCGCATCGAGGAGCTGTTCACCGGCTTCTGCGAATTTTTCGAGACGCTGCGCGGCAACGACTACTTCGTCAAGCTGGGCAAGTGCGGCACGCGCGTCGAGCTCGCCCGCCTGTTCTACCGCGAGACGGTGCGCCGCGCCAAAAACCGCTTCGGCGTGGGCAAGGGGCTGGTGCGCAGCGACGCCTATTCCATCTGCCTCATCCTCGCCCTGCTCGGCGCCCGCCCCGGGCCCCGCTTCGGGCTGGTGTTCATCGACGAGGGGCAGGATATCTCTGTCAACGAATACCGCCTGCTCCGCCTGCTCAACCCGGACGCCGCCTTCAACATCTATGGCGATCTCGCCCAGAACATCACCCGTTACCGCGGCCTGACCGACTGGAGCAAGGTGAACACGGGCGACTACTACACCCTCGAGCAGAACTACCGCAATACCAACCAGATCGTCGACTACGTCGCGCGCGAGCTGGGCATCGCCATGCAGCCCATCGGCTTTGACGGGCCGGAAGTGGCGCACATCGGCGCGCGCGGCATCAGCGCCTTCTTCCGCGACAAAAAGGGGCTCAAGGCGGTCATCGTGCCCGAGGAAGAGATCGCGCGGTACCGCCGCAAGAGCTACAACGTCCTCGGAGACACGGGCAGGCTTTCCAAAAAGAAGATCAATCTGATGACGGTGTACGAGTCAAAGGGGCTCGAGTTCACCTGCGTCGCCGTCGCCGACAAAAACATGACCAAGCAGGAAAAATACATCGCATACACCCGCGCGCTCAAAGAGCTCGCGATCGTCGGGGAGGGGAACGGTGCGGACTGATTATTTGCTGGATGCAGACGAGACCATCTTAGATTTTCCGCGCTCTTCGCGCGAGAGCTTCGCATGGGCGATGGAGCGGGCGGGGCTTTCTGCCCTCGCGCCCGCCTTCGAAAAATTCCGCGCCGTCAACGACGCGCTGTGGAAGGAGTACGAAAAGGGAACCATGCCCAAGGCCCGCCTCGTCGTCGAGCGTTTTTCCCGCTTCTTCGCGGGGGAGGGAGTCCAAGCGGACGCGGCGGCCGTCAACGCCCTCTACTTCGGCAAGCTGTGCAGTACGGGCTACCTTCTGCCCGGGGCAGAGGGCTTTCTGCGCGCCCTGCGCGCGCGCGGCAAGGTGTACCTGATCACCAACGGTACCCCCGCGGCGCAGTACGGGCGCATCGATTCTCTCGGCATCCGCGGCCTGTTCGACGGCATCTTCGTCTCGGACGAGATCGGCTTTGCCAAGCCCTCGGTGCGCTTTTTCGAGTACGTCTTTGCGCACGCGCCCACCGCGCGCGAGCGCTGCGTCGTCATCGGAGACTCCCTCTCTTCCGACATCGCCGGCGCCAAAAACGCGGGCGTGCCGAGCATCCTCTACGCCCCGCACGGAACGCCGAAGGGGGCAGAAGCGGCGAACTATGTCACGCATAGTTATATGCAAATCTTAGAAATTCTCGATACATTGGCATAAAAAGGGCGGAAAGGGTATATTTCCGCCCTTTTCGGCCGATAATCGCAGGTCTGCGGGAGACCGGGTTTTTACGGCGGGCAGATGCCCGCAAGGAGGCAATACATGGCAGTCAAAAAGAAGGCGCGGCAAGAACTCTCCCTCGTCTGCGCGGCGCAGCGCTACTACGGGTATGCAGAATACTTTGCGCGCGTGCCCCTCTTTTCCACGCTGCAGGTGGTCAACAAGGGGGCAGAGGCGGCGGAGAACGCAGAGGTGAACATCGAAAACGTAGACGGCTTTCTCCTGCCGTACAGCCGCACATTCGAGGCGATCCCCTTCGAGAGCAGCGTCTCGCTCGCGCCCGAAAACATCGTCTCGCCGCTGTACTTGACCGAACTTGCCGACGTGGCGGTCACGACGGTACGCGTGCGCCTGACCTGCGGCAAGGAGCAGGCGGAGGAGAGCGCCGATGTGACGGTGCTTCCCTTCGATATGTGGAGCGGCCGCAGCGGCGACCCCGCGCTGCTCGCGGGCTTTGTCCGCCCCAAGGTCGCCGACTGCCTGCGCATTTTGGACGGCGCGCAGGAGCAGCTGAAAAAGTGGGAGATCGCCTGCGAGTGGCGCGGGTATGCGGAAGGGGACAAGAACATCGTCCGCCGCATCGCCGCGGCGCTGTTCGCGGCGGTCAAAAAGCACTCCGTCGCGCGCGCGGGCGACGCGCGCGACTTCGACGAGCCCGTCTCTGTCGCCGGCAGCGCGCGCATCCTGAAGGACAAGCGCGCCTCCGCCCTCGAGATGGCCCTCTTTTTCGCCGCCTGCCTCGAGTGCGCGGGGCTGCACCCCGTGCTCGCGCTGGGGCGGCAGGAGGTCGCCTGCGGCGTCTGGCTGTACGACAACTGCTTCGCCGACGCCGCCGGAGAGGACGTCTCCCTGCTGCAAAAGTACATTTCGGACGGCATCAACAACGTCAGCATGTTCGACGCCGCCGACCTCTTTGCGGGCAAGAGCGTCAACTACACCGCCTCCGAAAAGCACTTCGCGCAGAAGCTGGAGCGCGGCTGCTACGACACGGTCGTAGACGTGCGCCGCTGTCGCCTCGGCCGCATCCTGCCCCTCCCCCTCAAAGTCAAGGGGGTGAGCGGGCCGGAGCTGCTGGGTGAGGAGGATACCGACCTTGCCGCCGCGCCCGCAGACCTCGCCTCTTCGCGCAAGCTCAGCCTGGACGGGAAGATCACGAAGAACAAACAGTGGGAGCGCCGCCTGCTCGACCTCTCCCTCAAAAACGCGCTGCTGCACTTCCGCCCCGATAAAAACGCGCTGCACATCGCCGCGCCCGATGCCGACCGCCTGCGCGAAGCGCTCGCGGAGGGCAAGCCGTACGCGCTCGCCGCGCGCACGGCGGATATGCGCGCGGCCCTGCCCGAGGACGCATACTTCGCCGCACCGGGCAAGCTGTCGGCGCTAAGCGAGCTTTTGGAATTGGAGCTGAAAAACGGCCGCATCCGCGCCTTTGCGGACGCCGCCCGCCTCGACGAGGTGCTGCGCGCTTTGTTGCGCAAGACAAAGACGGCGGAGGAGGAGACGGGCGCAAACGTGCTCTTCCTCGCCCTCGGCTTTCTGCGCTGGTACGAGTCTGACGCCGCGCGCGAGCCGCTGTATGCGCCCCTCGTGCTCTGGCCGATGAAGCTGGTGCGCAGCAAGGGGGGCAAGGGGTACTCCCTCGCCGCCGCGGGCGACCTGCAGGTCAACACCACCCTGCTCGAGTTCCTCATGCGCGAATACAAGATCGACATCCGCGGGCTGGACAGCCATACAGACGGCCTGCGCGTCTCCGAGATCCTCGCCATGGTGCGCGCGGAGATCCTCGACATGAAGCGCTGGTCTGTGCAGAGCGACGTCTACCTCGCCAACTTCTCCTTCGCCCGCTACGCGATGTGGAACGACGTCCGCCAGAACATCGACGTCTTCCGCAAGAACCCGCTCATCGCCTCCCTGCTCGAAAACCGCCTGCTGCTGCAGGGCAACGCCTTCGAGGGCAGGGCGGAGGACGACTACGCCCCCGGCGACATCCTCTGCCCGCTCACGGCGGACGGCTCGCAGTTCGAGGCGGTCGCCGAGGCGGTCGCGGGGGCTACCTTCGTGCTGCACGGCCCGCCCGGCACCGGCAAGAGCCAGACCATCACCAACATCATCGCCAACTGCCTCTGCCGCGGCAAGCGGGTGCTGTTCGTCGCCGAAAAGCAGGCGGCGCTCTCCGTCGTCAAAAAGAGGTTAGATTCCATCGGCGTGGGCGAGTTCTGCCTCGAGATGCACTCGGGCAAGGCGGACAAGGCGCAGCTGCTCAAGGACCTGGACGCCACCCTCTCCCTCGCGCCGGAGGAGGAGGGAGACTTTTCCGCCGCGGCCGACGGCCTCGGCGCGCTGCGCGCCGCCCTCAACGAGCCCATCCGCGCCCTGCACCGCAAGCGCCGCCTGGGCGTCTCCGTCTACGAGGCCGCCCTCATCTATTGGAAAAACCGCGCCGCGCCCGACGTGCTCGACATCGAGAGCACCTTCTACGACCGCCTCACCAAGGAAAAGCTGGACCGCTGCGAGGGGATGCTCGCCGAGGCCGCCGCGGCCGCCCGCCGCTGCGGCGGTGTGCACCGCTCTCCCTTTGAAAACGTCGACCTGCGCCATTATGACGCCGCCGTGCGCGAGCGCGTCAACTATGCGGCCGAGTCTGTGCTGCTCGAAGTGCGGCATATGCGCGCCTCCCTCCGCCTGCTGCTCGACTTCTTCCGCCAGAAGGTGAGCGCCTTCACCCGTGCCAAGCTGCGCGCGCTGCTCGAACTTGCGGAAATGCTGCGCAGCGGGGAGACGGACGCCTTCTTCCATGCCGACGAGGCGCAATTCCGCGCCTTCTTCCGCGCGAGCCGCCGGTTGGACGGCGAACTTTCCGACTACTTCGCCCTCTTCCGCGCGCTCGTCGACCTCGACGCCGACCCCGCCGTCGTCGCGCAGGAGCTGGAAAACCGCGGCGAGGCGCTCCGCTCCTCCCGCCTGCTCACCTCCCTCGCCAAAAAGCTGCGCCGCGCCGCGCTCGGCCGCATGAGCGAGGAGGAGGCCTTCGCGCACATCGGCCTGCTCGCCGACATCCACCGCGACCTGCACGAAGTGTGCGCGAACACCGATCTCTCCGCAAACTTCACCGACCGCGGCGGACGCATCAATTTCCGCCGCCGCGACGAATTCCTGCGCCCCCTCCGCCGCCTGCACGAGCTGGCCTCTTCCGTCTTTATGGACTACAACGCGGACAGCTTCAACGAGGCGTGCGTGCGCGCCGTTTCGGGCGGGTACCTCTCCGAATTTCTGGAGGGATTCCGTCACGCGGCCGCCGGCTTCCGCCGCGCCGCCGAGACCTTCTGCGCGGCGACGGGCGCCGCCGAAGACAAGTTCGCCGACGAAGACATCCTCGACTACTTCCAGACCAAGGCGTCCGCGCTCATCGAAAATATCGATATGCTCGCCGCGTGGTGCCGCTTTAAGGATATCGCCCACCGCCTGGACGAGGAGGGGCTGACCTTCATCACCCAGTCTCTCGCCTCGGGCGCGGTCACGGCGGAGAACATGGCGGAGAGCTTCCGCAAAAACGTCTACCGCAACTTCATCGAGACCAACGTCGCGGCAGACCCCGTGCTCTCCCGCTTCTCCTCCTCCGTCCTCGAGGAGCAGATCGAGCAGTTCCGCGCCCTCGATGAGCAGTTCTCCCGCCTCTCTCGCGCGCATATCCGCGCCCGCCTGATCGCGGGGCTGCCGACCGCCTCGACGGAGGGGCCGCTCAGCCTCGAGGTGTTCACCTTCCGCCGCATCTTAAAGGGGAATATGCGCGGCATGACCCCGAAGGAGCTGTTCGCAGAGATCCCCGAACTCTTCGCCAGGCTCGCGCCCTGTGTGCTGATGAGCCCGACCACCGTCGCCCAATACCTCGAGCCCAGGCCCGACCTGTTCGACGTGGTCGTCTTCGACGAGGCGTCGCAGCTGCCCACCTGCGAGGCGGTCGGCGCGCTCGCGCGCGGCAAGAGCGCGGTCATCGTCGGCGACCCCAAGCAGCTCCCGCCCACCTCCTTCTTCTCGTCGGGGTACGTCGACGAGGACAACCTGGAGGCGGAGGACCTCGAGAGCATCCTCGACGACTGCCTCGCCCTCAGCATCCCCGAAAAGCACCTCAACTGGCATTACCGCAGCAAGCACGAGAGCCTCATCGCCTTCTCCAACGTCATGTACTACGGCAACCGCCTGTGCACCTTCCCCTCGCCGGACGCGCTCGAAAGCAAGGTGCGCCTCGCCCTCGTGCCGGACGGCGTGTACGACCGCGGCGCGACCAAGCGCAACCGCGCCGAGGCGGACGCCCTCGTCGCCGAGGTGGTGCGCCGCCTCTCCGACGAAAAGCTGCGCCGCTCGAGCATCGGCGTGGTCACCTTCAGCACCGCCCAGCAAGACTACATCGAGCGCCGCCTCTCCGACGCCATCGTCAAAAACAAGCTCGAGGCCGCCGCGTACGAGCGCGACGAGCCCATCTTCGTCAAAAATCTCGAAAACGTGCAGGGGGACGAGCGAGACGTCATCCTCTTTTCCGTCTGCTACGGCCCCGACCGCGACGGCCGCGTCGCGCTCAACTTCGGCCCCCTCAACCAGCAGGGCGGCTGGCGGCGGCTGAACGTCGCGGCCTCCCGCGCGCGGGAGGAGATGGTCGTCTTTTCCTCGATGACCGCGGCGATGATCGACCTCAACCGCACGAACAGCAAGGGCGTCGCCGGCCTCAAGGCCTTCCTCGAGTTTGCCGAAAAGGGCAAGACCTCCCTCGCCATCGGCGCGGAGGAACTCACCGCAGCGTCCGCAGGCCCCGGCCGCTTCATCGCGGCGGAGCTGTCTGCCTACGGCTACGACTGCCGCGCCGACCTCGGCGTCTCCGACTTCAAGATCGACTGCGCCGTGCTCGACCCGCGCGGCGGCGGGCGCTTCCTGCTCGCCGTCCTCTGCGACGGCCCCGCGGCCGCCCGCTCGTGCGCGCGCGACCGCTGCGTGCTGCAGGCGCAGACGCTCAAGCGCAACAATTGGAACGTCCTGCGCGTGTACACGCTCGACTTCTACAACAACCCCAAGCGGGAGATCAAGCGCATCAAGGAGACGCTCGACCGCCTCGTCGGGGCTGGCAAGACGGCAGACCGCCTCAACCGCTACCGCCGCGCCTACCGCTATGCCAAGCTCGAGCCGCTCGCCGAGAGCGCCGCTTACGTCACGGGCGGCGAACACGACGCCGAGCTCGTCTCCC
The DNA here is from genome assembly GCA_949287895.1 of uncultured Bacillota bacterium. Classification (GTDB taxonomy): domain Bacteria; phylum Bacillota; class Clostridia; order Christensenellales; family Borkfalkiaceae; genus Borkfalkia. The sequence goes on along the minus strand of CASEIS010000016.1, from coordinate 8,491 downwards.
GCCTCAAGGCGATCGTCGCGGCGGAGGAGCCCATCTCCGAGGAGTACCTGTGCAAGCGCTGCCTCGCCTCCCTCGGCATCCGCAAGGGCAGCCCCAAGGCGGAGGAGCGCCTGCGCGCCCTCGCCGCCGGCTGCGGCTTCCGCAGCGAGCAGCTGTGCGGCCGCACCTACCTGCGCAAGACGGATAAGTGCCTCTCGGCGGACTATTTCCGCGTCGAAGAGCAGCCCACGCGCGCCGCGCCCGAAGATTTCACGCCCTACGAGGTGATCGCGCTCGCCCGCGGCATCCTCGAAAACAAGGTCAGCCTGTATGCAGACGAGTTGAACGCGCACATCTGCGCCGCGCTGCAGGTGCAGCGCCCGAGCGACGCGCTCGTCGCCTTCGTCGCCGACTGCATCGCGCTCGGCGTCTCGCGCGCCCTGTTCGTGCGCTCGGTCAGCGACCGCATCACCCTCGCCTGACATGCGCGCCGCCCTCGTCAAATTTTGCGCGGCGGCCGCCGCCGTCGCTATCTGCGCCGCCGTCGCCCTGCTGCCCGCCCTTTCGCCGCCCAGGCAGGAGGGGTTCGCCTCGCCCGTGCGGCAGTCCGCCCCCTTCGACGGCTATTTATACGCGGTGGTGCAGGGGGAGGGCGTCGCCTTCCCGGGCAGCTACCGCATCGCGCGCGGCACGACGTACGGCGAGCTGTTCGCCCTCGCCGGGTTTTCGGGCAGTTCGCCCTATCCTCTGGAAGAAGAGGTCCGCCTGGGCGAGGACGCCGTCCTCGGCGAAGACGGCATCTGGCGGGCATACATCGTCGTCTGAATAGTTTGCGCTCCCGCCCGCCGTGCGGCGGGAGCGGAGCGTCTCGGCAGGGCGCGGAGAGAAGTACGAGGGGGAGAATAAATGCGCAAGGAAGGGGAACATCTCTTATATCGCGGCAAGCGCGCCTTCAACTTCCGCCCGCTCCTGTTTCTGGCGTGCGCCTTCGGGCTGGGCATCGGGGCGGCATACCTGTTCGGCGTGCACGCCCTTTGGCTCTCCCTCGCCCTCGCGGCTGCCGCGGCGCTGCTCCCCCTCTGCTTCCCGTCCGGGCGCAGAAGGGCGGCGGGCGTGCTGCTGCTCGCCCTCGCCATCGGTCTCGCCTGTGCGGCGGGCTCGCTCGCCTTCGGCATGCGCGTCTCCCGTTTCGAGGCGTACCCCGTTTTGGAAGGGGAGATGACGGTCGCGGGCACCCTCGAGGAGGTCGGCCGCACCGAAAAGACGACCTCCCTCACCTTCGGCGACGTCGCCTTTTATACGCCGGAAGGGGATGTGGTCGCCTCGGGTGCTCGCATCCGCGTCTACGCCTACGGCGGGGCGGACCTGCCCCTCGGTGCGCGCATCGCCTTCGACGCGGAGGTGACCTCGTACGACGCCGTGTCCTACGGCCGCATCAATGCCTCGTACATCATCGAAGAGGTGCGCTACACCGCCTTCGTCTCGCAGGGCGACTTCCGCGTGCTGCAGGAGGGCGCGCCGAATCTCTTTGAGGCGGCCAATGCCTACCTGCAGGAGATCCTGTTCGAAAACATGGAGGAGGAGAACGCCGCGCTCGCCTTCGCGCTGCTCACCGGCAACAGCGGCTGGATGGACGGCGACGTGTTGCAGAACTTCCGCTACGGCGGCATCGCGCACATCTTCGCCGTGTCGGGCATGAACTTCGCCATCGTCTATGCCGCGCTCATCTTCCTCTGCAAGCGGCTGCGCCTGCGCCCGTGGCTGTACGTTCCCCTCATCGCCGCCGTCCTCATCCTGTATGCGGGCGTGTGCGGCTTTGCTCCGTCCGCCGTCCGCGCCCTCGTCATGTGCCTCGTGCTCATGCTGATGGAGGCGGGCGGCTTCGCCTACGACCGCGTCAACTCGGTGTCCGCCGCCTTCCTCGCCGTGCTGCTCGTCCACCCGCTCTACCTCTTTTCGGTCGGCTTCCAGCTCTCCGTCGCCGCGGCGGCGGGCATCATCGTCCTCGCCGCGCCCGCCTCCCGCCTGCTCTGCCGCATCCGCCTCCCCAAGGGCGCGGCCGACGCGCTCGGCGTCGCCGTTTCGGCGCAGGCGGCGGCCTTCCCCATCCTCATCGACTGCTTCGGTTACACCTCCGGCTTCGGGCTGGTGCTCAACCTTCTGTTCGTGCCGCTGGTCAGCGCCGCCTACGGCGTCCTGTTCGTGCTCGCGCTGCTCGCCTGCATCCTGCCCTTTGCGGCGGGCGTCCTGCTCTTCATCCCCGAGTACCTGCTGCGCGCCTGCATCTTCCCCGTGCTCGCGTTCGACTTCCGCTTCTGGCTGATCGGCGGATTCACCTTCGGCGGCTGCATGCTGCTGTGGTACCTCATCTGTCTCTTTTTGTCGGGGAAGGTCAACCTGCGCCCCATCCCGCGCGCGGCCGCCTGCCTGCTGCTCAGCGGGGCGCTCGTTGCGGGGATGTGCCTGACAAACCTCCCCGTCGGCTATGACGCCGCGTTCACCCTCACCGCCGACTACGGCGGGCAGGCGCTGCTCGTGCGGCACGAGGGCGGCGCTTCCCTCGTCGCCTCCGGCCGGCCGAGCGGCGACTTCCTCGAAAAGCTGTGCCTGCGCGAGGGGATCGACCGCTTTGCCGAGGTCATCTTCCTCGCGCCCGCCTACGAGGTCAACGCCGCCCTGCCCATCCTGCTGCAATACGCGGAGACAGACGTGCTGTACGTCGCGGAGGAGGCGGACTTTTCGCCCGCGCTCTTCCGCACCGTCGAAGTGCGCGCGGAGGGCGGCTTCTTTCCCTTCGGCGGCGGGGAGGCGGCCTTTCTGAACGAGGAGACGCTGTATTGGGACTTCGGCGGCGCGCGCGTCCTCATCTCGATGGGGGAGGCGCCCGAAGAACTGCCGCGGTGCGACCTGCTCATTGCGGAAGGGGAGAGCGAGGCGCTCGCCGCCTGCGCGCCCGCGCCGGAGGCATATTTCGGGCTCGCGGAAGGAAAACCCTCCGTTTATTCGTCCGGCGACTTGCAAATCGGCCGGAAAGGTGGTATAATCACCATCAAAGGCGGACTGTAAATGAAATTTATCCTGTTCAAAAGAAGCCTCGAGGAGGGCGCAAAGCCCGTATATCTTTTCGACGGCGAAGAAGAATACTTTAAGGAGCGGGGAGAGGCGATGCTGCGCGAAAAGTACCTCGCCGAGCCCTCCCTCGACTTTTCCCTCTTCCGCGGCGAAACGCTGCACGGCGGCGCGCTCGCCGACCTCGTCGCGGCGGCGCAGAGCTTCCCTTTCGTCAGCGAGAAGCGCATCGTCAAGGTGACCGACTTCTATCCCTCCGAGCACGAGTACGAGCAGTACCTGCAAAAGTACTTCGCCGACCCGCAGCCGAGCACCATCCTGCTCATCGTCAACTCCGCCCCGCCCAAGGGCAAGCTCTTCGACCTCAGAAAGGCGCCCGGCGTCACCTGGGTAGACTGTTCGAAGGGGGACGACGAGACGTTGCTGCGCTGGATCTATACCCGCCTCAAGCGGGCGGGGGTGCGCGCGGACACCGAGTGCTGCGAGCGGGTACTGCGCTACTGTCTGGCGGATATGTCGCGCATCGCGGGGGAGACGGAAAAGCTGATCGCCTACGCGGGCGAGGGGGGCGCGCTCACGGCGGAGGACGTGGACGCCGTCGTCTACCGCGACACCGCCTATAAACTGTACGAGATGACCAACGCCCTCGAGCTGAAAAATTACGCCAAGTACCTCTCCGTGCAGCGCGAGCTGCTCGAAAAGGGGGCGGACGAGATGGCGCTGCTCAACACCCTGTGCGCCTATTACCGCACCCTGCTCGAAGTGCTGCTCGTCGGCAAGAGCGACGCGGATACCGCCCGCTTTTTGGGGATGAAGGAGTACGCCGTCAAGGTCAACCGCCGCTGTGCGCGCCGGCTGGGCGAGCGCCGCGTGCGCGAGTGCTGGCAGGAGGTGTTCGGCTGCATCAACGCCGTCAAGAGCGGCGCGTTGACCGCCCCGGCGGCGCTTGTGCGCGTCAATGCCTTCCTCTTTTTCGGCGGCGGCGCAAATATCGGGCGGCAAGAGGGGTAAAACGCTTTTCTTTTTGCGCAATTTCCTGTAAAATAGCAATATACGCATCGTGCAACGGAGTTATCGATATGGACAAGATCCTGGAAAACCTCCGCGCGGCATTCGTGCCGTTCGGTTTCATCGACGCGCTCGAGATCATTTTGTTCGCGTTCATCTTCTATTATGTGTTCCGCATCTTGAAGAACAGCAACGTGCGCTTCATGATCGCGCTGTTCACCGTCCTCGTCCTCGTGACGGGCGTCATCTTCGTATTCAATACCGACCTCAACGGCGAAGTGTTCATGGTCGTGCCCATCCTGCTCGCGGGCATGGTGCTCATCCTCTTCAACGTCGAAGTCAAGCGCGACATCCTCGGCCTCAACTCCATCAACGTGCTCGCCGAAAAGCCCGGCCACCAGGCGGCGGTCAGCAAGGAGGAGGTCGCCCGCTACGTCTCGGAGATCATCAAGGCGCTGCAGAACCTGTCGAAGGACAACATCGGCGCCCTCATCATCCTCTCCAACGACAACATCCCCGCCCAGGTGCTCGAGAGCGGCGTCATCCTCGACGCGAACATCTCCTCGCAGCTGATCGAGGGTATCTTCTTCGTCAAGGCACCCCTGCACGACGGCGCCATGATCATCAACAACTACAAGATCCAGGCGGCGGGCTGCTTCCTGCCCCTGACGCAGAACGTCAACATCCCCAAAGAGCTGGGCACCCGCCACCGCGCGGGCATCGGCATCACCGAGACCTCCAACGTCACGGCACTCATCGTGTCGGAGGAGACGGGCATCATCACCATCGCGCAGCGGGGCAAGATCTCCCGCTACGCCGACTACGATCTTTTGAAAAAGACGCTCAACGAGTACTATTGGAAAGATTTGAGCGCCGACGGGAGGAAACGTATATGAGAGAAAAGAGCTTCTGGCGCCGCGTCGCCGGCATCTTCATCGACAACGTGCCCATCAAACTTCTGGCGATCGCCCTGGCCGTCGTCGTGTTCGCCTTTATCAACTACGGCGGCTGAGCGAGAGGAAGGATACGAATGAAGAACAGCTGCATTGCCGTGCCGCGCATCCTGCTCCCTAAGCCGGGCACAGACATGACCGCCTGGGCGGTCATCGCCTGCGACCAGCATACCTCCGACCGCGCCTATTGGGATGCTTTGGATGTCCTCGTCGGCGAAAAGCCCTCCACCCTGCGCCTGACCCTGCCCGAAATTTACCTCGAAGATGAAGACTGCCTCGCCCGCATCGCGCGCATTTCCGAAGAGATGCGCTCTTACCGCGCGCGGGGGATCTTTCGCACCCTGCCGCCCGGCTTCGTGCTGGTGCAGCGGCAGACGCCTTATTCGCCGCTGCGCACGGGCATCGTGCTCGCCGTCGACCTCGAGGCGTACTCGTACGAAAAGGGGAGCACCGCCCTCATCCGCGCGACGGAGGCGACCATCCTCGAGCGCATCCCGCCCCGCCTGAAGATCCGCGAGGCGGCCGAACTCGAGTTCCCGCACATCATGCTGCTGTACGAGGATATGGCGGGTGCCGTCGTCTCCGCCGCGCGCGCCTGCCGCGGCGAGCGGCTGTACGACTTTGAACTGAACATGGGCGGCGGCCACATCTGCGGCGACTTCATCGCCGATCCCGCGCCCGTGCTTGCGGCATTTGATAAACTGGTCAAAGACGGCCTGCTGTTCATGGTCGGCGACGGCAACCATTCCCTCGCCACCGCCAAGGCCGCGTGGGAAAATATCAAAAGGGACCTGCCCGAGGCGGAGCGCGCCGCGCATCCCGCCCGCTACGCCCTGTGCGAAGCGGTCAACATCTACGACCGGGGCATCCGCTTCGAGGCCATCCACCGCCTGGTCAAGGGGGTGGACCCGGACGCGTTCGCGCGCGGCCTGCGCCCCTTCGGCAGTGCAGAAGGGGGCCTCTGCGTGCACGGGCGGCATATCCCGCTCGGCGTCGCGGAAGAGGTGCCCGCGGCCGTCGCCGCCGTCGACGCCTACATCGCCGGCTATCTCAAAGAGCGCGGCGGCAGCGTCGACTATGTGCACGGCGAGGAGGCCGTGCGCGCCTATACGGAGGCGCATCCCGATTCCGTCGGCGTCCTGCTGCCGGCGATGGAGAAATCTGCGCTGTTCGGCCTGGTCAAGCGCGGCGGCAGTTTGCCGCGCAAGACCTTTTCGATGGGGGAAAGCGAGGAGAAACGATACTACATCGAAGCAAAGGAGATACGCGCATGAAGTGCATCGTCTGTAAATTCGGAGGTTCGTCCCTTGCGGACGGCAGCAACATCGGCAGGGTCGCCGATATCTTATACGCAGACCCCGCCCGCCGCTATGCGGTCGTGTCCGCGCCCGGCAAGCGCTTTTCGGCGGACGTAAAGGTCACCGACCTCTTATACGAGTGCTACCGCGCCGCCTGCGAGACGGGCAGTTGCACCGCCGCCTTCGCCGCCGTGCGCCGCCGCTTCACCTCCATCGTGGAGGAGCTGGGGCTGGAAAACTTCGACATCGCCTCCATCCTCGACGAGACGGAGCGCGAGATCGACGCGCGCAAGAGCGCAGACTTTGCCGCCTCCCGCGGCGAGTACCTCAACGCCCGCGTCATCGCCGCCAAACTCGGCTGGGAGTTCGTCGACGCAAAGGACCTCGTCTTCTTCGACGAGCGCGGTGCCTTTGACGAGGAGAGGTCATACCCCGTCATCGCCGAGCGCCTCAAACATATCCCCAACGCCGTCATCCCCGGCTTCTACGGCACGGACGTCGCGGGCAACATCAAGACCTTCTCGCGCGGCGGAAGCGACATCAGCGGCTCCATCGTCGCGCGCGCCGTCGACGCCGACCTGTACGAAAACTGGACGGACGTCAGCGGCTTCCTCGCCGCCGACCCGCGCATCGTCGAAAAGCCGGAAAAGATCGAGGTCATCTCCTTCAAGGAGCTGCGCGAGCTCTCGTACATGGGCGCCAACGTGCTGCACGCCGATTCCATCTTCCCCGTGCGCAAGGGCGACATCCCCATCAAGATCAAAAACACCTTCCGCCCGCAGGACGCGGGCACCCTTATCCTGCCCTCCAAAAAGTATAAAAAGCAGGGCAACCTCGTCACCGGCATCGCGGGCAAAAAGGACTTCACCGTCATCTTCATCGAAAAGTCGATGATGAACGCGGAGGTCGGCTTCGCGCGCAAGGTGCTCTCCATCCTCGAGGAGGACGGCGTCAACTTCGAACATATGCCGACGGGCATCGACACCCTCTCCCTCGTCATCGAGAGCCGTTACCTCGCCGGCGGCATGCTCGACAGATTGCTCGAGCAGATCCGCGCGGCCGTCCACCCCGACTACCTGCGCGTGCTCGAAAACATCGCCCTCGTGGCGACGGTCGGCCACGGCATGGCGGCGAGCGTCGGCACCTCGGCGCGCCTCTTCCGCGCGCTGTCCGAGGCGGGCGTCAACGTCCGCATGATCGACCAGGGCTCGAGCGAGCTCAACATCATCGTCGGCATCGACAACGACGACTACGAAAAGTGCCTGCGCGCCATCTATCGCGAGTTCTTCGGCAAGGCGGTGCAGAGCATGGCAGAATAAGCTTTGATACAGCGACACCGCCGCCTCGGCGGGCAGGGGAGGCTTGCGCGGCAGGCCTCCCGTTTTTTATTCAAAAAAGGAGAAGGGTATGTTATACGGCGCCATTGCGGGCAAACAAGTTTCTAAGATCGTGTTCGGGTGCGGCGGCGCGCCCATGATGCGCGGCGAAGAGGTCTCTCCGCTGCTCGATGCCGCCCTCGAGGCGGGCATCAACGCCTTCGACACGGCGCGCGTGTACGGCAAGAGCGAGCGCACCCTCGGCCGCTGGCTGCGCGGCAAACCGCGCGAAAAATTGTTCATCATCACCAAGGGCTGTCACCCCTCCGCGCTCGGCTTCCGCCGCCTCAACGCCCGCTGCCTGCGCGCCGACCTCGAGCGCTCTCTCGAGCAGCTCGATTGCGGGACGATCGACCTGTACTTTCTGCACCGAGACGACCCCCGTATCCCCGCGGGCGAGATCGTGCACATGCTTGGCGACGTCTGCGGCGATCGCGTCCGCGCCTTCGGCGCGTCCAACTGGTCGCCCGCGCGCATCCAAGAGGCCAACGACTACGCCGCGGCGCACGGCCTGCGCCCCTTCGCCGCGTCCGAGCCAAACTTCGGCCTCGCCGCGCAGGTGGGCGAGCCCTGGCAGGGGGGCACGGCGACTCTTTCGGGGGCGGACGCGCCCGCAACCCGCGCGTGGTACCGCGCGTCGCAGCTGCCCGTGCTCGCCTACTCTCCCCTCGGCCACGGCATGTTTTCGGGGAAGGTGCGCTCCGACGACGCAGCCGCCGCCCGCACACTGCTCGACCGCCCCGCTCGCCGCGGCTATCTGTGCGCGGCAAACATCGAGCGCCTCGCCCGCGCAGAGAAGCTCGCACAG
>CASEIS010000015.1 GCA_949287895.1 uncultured Bacillota bacterium | reverse complement strand
AAAAAAGGAGGATCTTATCATGAAAAACAGGAGTCGGGCCCGGCTCCTTGTTTTTTGCAATGAAAGCGGCCGTTCGGGCGCGGAAAATGCGCGCCCGCATTCGCGCCCGCGTTCCCGCCGCGAACTTTTATTGACAAGCTCTTCCTCTTTATGGTATAATCGTAGGACTTAGAGAGGTGTTTATGTTTAAGGCAGACGATTACAGGATGCGCGCCAAGCTGCTCTCCGACACGCTTGCGGAGACGAAAGAGGCGCTGGACATCGATATTTTGCGCGAACAGCTGGCGCAGCTGAAAGTGGAGCAGGAAAAGCCGGAGGTCTGGCAGGACCTCGAGCGCTCGGCAAAGCTGGGGCGGGAGATCGCCTCCGTCGAGGGCAAGGTGAACGCGTACGACAAGGGGAACAAGGCGCTCGAAGAGGTGAACGAAGTCATCGACCTCATCGAAGAGACGGGGGAAGAGGAGCTCGTTCCCGAACTGGACAAACTGCTCGAGACGGCGGAGGCCGACCTCGAGGATATGCGCATCCGCTCCCTTTTGCGCGGCAAATACGACGGCTATAACGCCCTTTTGACGCTGCATTCGGGCGCGGGCGGCACCGAAAGCTGCGACTGGGTCTCCATGCTCTACCGCATGTACACCCGCTATGCCGAGCGCAACGGCTATAAGGTGACCGAGCTCGACCGCCTCGACGGCGACGAGGCGGGCATCAAGAGCGTCGACTTCAAGATCGAAGGCGAAAACGCGTACGGCTACCTCAAGGCGGAAAAGGGGGTGCACCGCCTGGTGCGCATCTCTCCGTTTGACGCGAACAAGCGCCGCCATACCTCCTTCGCCTCCCTCGAGGTCATGCCCGAGATCGAGGACGACGGGGATGTGGAGATCCGCCCCGAAGATCTGAAGGTGACCACCTTCCGCTCCTCCGGCGCGGGCGGCCAGCACATCAACAAGACGGAGTCTGCCATCCGCATCCAGCACGTTCCGACGGGCATCGTCGTTTCCTGCCAGAACGAGCGCTCGCAGATCCAGAACCGCGAGATGGCGATGAAGATGCTGCGCTCCAAGCTGATCGAATTGAAGGAGAGCGAGCGCCTCGCCAACGAGCAGAACATCAAGGGCGAGATCAAGAAGATCGAGTGGGGCAGCCAGATCCGCTCCTACGTCTTCTGCCCGTACACCCTCGTCAAAGATCACCGCACCGGTTACGAAACGGGCAACATCCAGGCGGTGATGGACGGCGACATCCAGCCCTTCATCATCGACTACCTCAAAAAGAGCTGAGTCGCGCATCGGGTCATCGGCATGAAAAAGTACTTTCAGCAGTATCGGCGCCGCTCGAATATGGCGCTCTTCCTCGTTCTCGGCGGCATTTTTGCCGCCGTCGGCGTCTTCGGCCTCTTCTTCGTGCAGCCGATCGCGTGGGGCATCGCCGCCATCGCCTTCGGGGTCCTGCTCGCCGTGCTGCCGCAGTTCGCCGTCTTTGCCCGCTGCGGTTTCCGCGGCGCGGATTTCGTCTATCGCCGCGCGGGCATCCCGCGCCGCATTCCCGCCCGCGAAATCGGCGCGGCCGTCGTGTGCATCTATGACGAATACCGCCAGTGGAAGGGCTTTGTGCCCGCCACATTTGCGGGGCAAAGCGGGCCGATCACCCTGCCCGCGCTCGTTTTGCTGCGCGGCGGCGAGGCGATCGAAGAGGAGCTGGATCTGTGCGATACCCGCATGAACACTTGCGCGGTCTTCCGCAAACGGGTCATCGCCTCCGCCCCGCTCGACTTCGACCTGCTGCGCGAACTGTACGAGTCGGATTTTGCGGGCCGATTTTATGTTTCGGAATACATTTACGAGCTGTACAAGCCGGGGTTTGAACAGCTGTTCGGCGAGGACGGCCGCGTCGTCGTGTACGACCGCATCCCGCAGGCGGTCAAAAAACGCCTGAAAATGGATTGAGCCGCCCGAAAAGGGTTCGGAAGTTGCCCGCAAGAGGGCATCGGAGCTGTCCGAAAAGGGCACGGAAATTGCCCGCAAGTGGGCATGGTGTCGCGCGGGAGTGAGCTTTCCGCCTCCGCGGGCAGCCTAGACGGCGCGGGAATAAAATGCGTCGCCCGCAAGAGGGTCCCTTTGCCGTGCCATAGGATGAAAGAAGGAGTGCTTTGTATGCAGACATATGCCGAACGCGCCGCCGCGCGCCCCCGCGCGGCCGAGCCGATCATTTTAGGCATCGAAAGTTCGTGCGACGAGACGGCCGCCGCCGTCTTGCGCGGCCGCACGATCCTGTCCAACGTCGTGCGTTCTTCTGCGGCCGAACAGGCCAAATACGGCGGCGTTGTCCCCGAGATCGCCTCGCGCGCCCATGTCGACGTCGTGGACGAGGCCGTCCTCACCGCCGTCCGCGAGGCGGGCATCCGCAAGGAAGAGATCGACGCGGTCGCCGTCACGTACGGGGCGGGGCTTTTGGGCGCCCTCCTCGTCGGGCTGTCCTTTGCCAAGTCTTTTGCCTTTGCGCTGGGCATCCCGCTGATCGCGGTCAACCATATCCGCGGGCACATGGCGGCGGCCTATCTGGCGGATCCCTCGCTCGAGCCGCCCTTCATCACCCTGCTCGCCTCGGGCGGGCATACCGCCGTATTGTACACGAAGTCGTATACCGAGTCGGAGATCCTCGGCTCCACGCGCGACGACGCCGCGGGCGAAGCGTTCGACAAGGCGGCCCGCGTGCTCGGCCTTCCGTACCCGGGCGGGCCGAATGTGGAAAAGCTCGCGCGCGAGGGAGAGGCGAACATCCCGTTTCCCAAAATGTTCCGCGGCGGCGGGTTCGACTTTTCGTACAGCGGCCTCAAGACGGCGGTCATCAACTATTGCCACAATCGCGAGCAGAAGGGGGAGAGCTGGTCGCGCGCAGACGTGGCGGCCTCCTTCCAGAGCGCGGCGTGCGGCGTGCTCGCCGAGAGCGCGGTCGAGGCGGCCAAGCAAAAGGGGTGCAATACGGTCGCCGCGGGCGGCGGCGTCGTCGCCAACGGGTATCTGCGCGCCCTGCTCGCCGAGCGCTGCGCGCGCGAGGGGATCCGCCTGGTCCTGCCCGAAAAAAAGTACTGCACCGACAACGCCGCGATGATCGCCGCCGAGGGACTGATGCAGTACCGCGCCGGCCGCTTTTCCGACCTCACCGTCAACGCCTGCGCGCACATCCCGCTGGGAAAGAAGGGAAAACAGTAAGCGCGCTTCTTTCTTCGCCGAACTTCGTTTGAGAGAAGCGGCCCTTGCGGCGCGGGACTCGCGCACCGCTTCGCCCGCGGGAGCGGACATTGCAAGCGTGCGGCGTACATGGGTATTTTTCCGCCGTATTGCGCGGGTTTTGCGTACAAATTCGGTATAAATCTTTTCAAAAAGGGCGATAAACGTCTCCGAAATAGTTCGGAGGCGTTTTTTTGTATGGTTCGCCGTTTTTTCTCCGCCCTGCTGTTGGCGGCGCTGTGTTTGGCGATGCTGTTCCTTCCGCAGTTGTTGCGCGGTCAGCTGCTCTTTCCGGGGGCAGACAGTTATCTCTTTTACGCGCATTCGGCCTCCTCGCAGGCCCTTGTCTTTTCGGCATCCGCCGAGGAGGCCGCGCTCGTCAGGGCCAGCCTTGCCGATCGGCGGGGCGAGAGCGCGCACTATGCCGATGCGCGCGACGCGTTTGCGCAGGCGGAGCAGTACGGCGCGCAGCTGCTGTTCGTCGAGCGGGCGGGCGGCGTCGTCAACTATTATTACCGCGCCCCCGCGCTCGGCGGCGAAGTGTGGCTGGAGGGGAAGGCCGTCAACCTGCAAGTCGCGGTGCGCGGCGAGGGAGCCGCCATCGGCTATCCCCTGATCTTCGGCGGGTACTGATTTTCGATCCGTAAAAAATCGCCGAAAAATTTTGTGTCCGCAGGTATAAAATTTTCCGATCGGTCAAAAATCAAAGCCGACAACCCTAAAAAAACGGAGGAATTGCAATGAACGAGAACAAGACCCCGGCCGAGTCGCCGGTCAAGATCAAACGAAAGACGCTGTACACCGCGCTGATCGCGGCGGGCGCACTGCTCGTCGCGGCGGCGATCGTGCTGACGATCTTCTTCACCGTCCCGAAAGAGCCGGGCGTACTGGACGAGCCGAGCGGCCCGTCTGAAAATCCGGGCGGGCAGGAACCCGACGACGATCCCGACGAGGATGACGGCGACGGCGAGCCCGGCAGTGCCGAAGTGATCTTTGCGCTGCCCGTGCAGGGCGGTACGGTGGGTACGGCGTATACCTTCTGGTACAACTCGACGCTCAACCGCTACAACCTGCACACGGGGGTCGATTTTAAGGCTCCGGCGGGCACGAGCGTGACCGCGGCGTATGCCGGCCGCGTGGAGAGCATCACGGATACGCTGCTCGAAGGCGGCAAGGTGGTCATCGACCACGGCAACGGCTTGAAGAGCGAGTATGCCTCTCTCGACGTCTCGCCCGACCTGCGCGTGGGCGGCAATATCGAGCGGGGTGACCTGCTCGGCACCGTGTCGGCCGCGGCCGATGCGATGGGCAACGAGTACAACGAGGGGGAGCACCTGCACTTTGAAGTGACCCTCAACGGCGAAAGCGTCGATCCCGTCACCTACCTCGACCTGGACGAAAAGTAAGCCCGTTCCGGCGGCGCCTTTGCAGGCCCTTCCGACGAAAAGAAGCCCGCTCCTGTCCCGCTTTTGGGGCGGCGGCTGTGAGCCGCCGAGCGGGCGCACGCAAAAGACGCCCTTCGGTTCCCTCCCGATCGGGCAAGAAAAAGGCGGCCCGCACCAAACGGTGCGGGCCGCCTTTTTCGGCGTGCGGCGGGCTGCGCTTATCGGGAAGCGCGCGCCGCGCGCGCGGCGTATTTTTGTTGATCGATCAGCGGCTCGATGCGCTTTTTGATGGGGTGGCACCAAAAGACGGATACGAGCCACAGGGCGACGTAGCAGACCGCCGCGATGACGGTCATGCCCAAAAATGCCGAGGCAATGGCGGGCATCTGCGCGAACAGGGCGGGCAGGACGGCCAGGGCGAGCATGGGCACGACCACGAAGAGCAGGAAGGGCAGCAGCCCGAAGATCTTCACATACCACATCGCCACACGCTTATTGCGCGTAAAGATGTGTACGAACGCGAACACCGCCAGCAGGAGCCACAGGGCGGCCAGCACATACATCGCAAAGCCGGCGACGAGGCAGCCCGCTTTCAGCAGGGCGGCCGTTTCGTCGTCCAGGTCATCGACGTAGCGGCCGGGGTCTTCCAGGATGGAAAGAAGGGACGTGACGTCGTCCGCTTCGGCAGCGGAAGCGTCGGCGGCTCGCGCCTGGGGCAGGGGGAGCTGCGCGCCGTCCCCGTATTTTTGCAGCAAGACCCGGGCCGCGTCGGGCAGGCGTGCAAACGAAAATTCCCCGTCGGCCGTCATCAGCCCGATCGCCTCGTCATAGATCTCTTCGATCGAGGCGCGCGTCTCGTCGTCGATCTCCGTCTGCAGCGATTCGCGCGCAAAGGTGTCGACCGCTTCCAGGAAGGAGGCTTTGGCTTCGTCGGGTTTCTGCTCGTCGAGCAGTTCGATCGTTTCGAGGAATACCGTCGTGTCCAGGTCTTCGTAGGTGATGCCCTCGGGCAGCGTGACCGATTCGGCGACGGCCAGCGTGATCGCGGCGGGGAGCACCTGCTTTCCGATCTTTTCCACGGCCTCCGTCACATCGCGCAGGGCGTAATTGACGAGGTCGCGCAGCCCGCTGCGGTCGGCGGCGAGGCCCGCCCGCACGAGGGCGGAGGGGGTCGCCGAAATGCGCACTTCCGTCTGCACGTCTTTGAGGACAAAGCGCGCGATCTCTTCGTCGCTGCCGAGGTCGGCCGATTCGAGTACCTCCTGTACGAGCGGCTCGTCGATCTGCACGCGCACGTCCAGCCACGGGCCGAACAGCAGCGACAGGCCTGCAATGAGCGCGAGCGCGAGGATCGCGATGTTCGGCCAGATCAGTTTTCTCTGCAGGGCCGCTTCCTGCTCCTGCAAAGAAAAGTCCTGCTCTTCCGCCGAAAAACGGGGTTCCGTTTCCATAAATAACTCCTGAGCCCGCCTGCGGGCAAGTAAAAATCGAATAAAGGATGAAACTTTTTCGTGTATGCAATCATTATATCGTCGGCCCGTGCGTTTGTCAAGGCGGCGGCGTCTGCGGTGCGGCGGAAAATTTTTCCGACCGAAAAAAATTTTCCCTTCGGCGCGCAAATGGCTTGACAGAAATCCCCCTTTATATTAAAATAGATACGTTCGATCAAGTGCTTTAGGCGAAGGAGGGTAGAGAGGAATGTCCACGATCAGAGTCGGAGAAAACGAGTCCATCGACAGCGCGCTGCGCCGTTTCAAGAGAAAGTGCTCGCGCGACGGCATCATC
>CASEIS010000014.1 GCA_949287895.1 uncultured Bacillota bacterium | reverse complement strand
CGCAAAGCCGCGCGCCCCGCCGCGCCCGAACCGCGGGCGACGGCCGTGCCGTAAGGGCAAACTCTGCCCCGTTCCGTAAGGGCGTGATTGCCCTTATTCCGTAAAGGCGAACTCTGCCCCCGATTCCGTAAAGGCGAACTCTGCCCTCGTTCCGTAAGGGCGAGCCTCCTGTTTATGCTTTGTTGCCGAATGTATCGACCGCCTTGCGGAGGTCGATCGCGCCCTCGTAGATCGCCTTGCCCAGGACCGCGCCGTACACGCCGCGCGCCTGCAGGGCGCGCAGGTCCTCTTCCGAAGCAATGCCGCCGCTGGCGATGATGTTCAGCCCCGTCTCCTCCTGCATCTGCACCGTCGCCTCCACGTTCGCGCCGTCCATGGCACCGTCCTTGTCGATATCGGTGAAGAGCGCGCAGCGGATGCCCATGTGGCGGCACTTTTTACCGAAATCGATGGCGGAGATATCGGTGGTCATCGTCCAGCCCTTGACGGCGAAGCGGCCATCCTTCGCGTCGATGCCGGCGACGATCTTTTCGGGGAACTGGAAGGTCGCGAGGGCGAAGTCGTCGGGATGCAGCGCCGCCATGGTGCCGAGCACGACGCGGTCGGCGCCCGCGTCGAGGCGGCGGCGGATATCGACGATGCGGCGGAGGCCGCCGCCGCTCTGTATGCGGACGTTCAGCCGCTTTTTGATCTCGGTTAAGATCGCGTCGATGCCGCTCTCGCCCGAAAAAGCGCCCGCGAGGTCGACGACGTGCAGCCATTCAGCGCCTGCTTCCACCCATTTTTCGGCAAATTCGATGGGGTCGCCGTATTCGGTGACCGTATTTTGATCCCCCCTGTACAGGCGGACCGCCTTGCCGTTCAGGATATCGATCGCAGGAAACAGAATCATAGATATTTCTCCTTGGGCGGTTTTTCCGCTCGCCGCGCTTTGCGCGGCAAAAATTTCGGATTTGGGTGCCGCAATGTCTGCGGCGAAACGCAGCCGCACGCCGCGGCCGCACTCCCGTTAAAGGCGGCAGAAGTTTTGCAGCAGGCGAAGGCCCGCCGCCCCGCTCTTTTCGGGATGGAACTGCACGCCGTAGGCGTTGCCCGACCACACCGCCGAAGGGTAATCGACGTAGTAATCGGTCATGGCGGCGGCATATTCGTCCGCGCAGTCAGCGCGGTAGCTGTGAACAAAGTAAAAGCGGGTATCTTCCGCAATGCCGTCGAACAGCGGCGTGCGCAGGCGGAAGACGCGGTTCCAGCCGATCTGCGGGATCTTCCCCTCCGCAAAGCGGACGACCTTGCCCGGCACGATGCCGAGCCCGCTCCACTCGCCGTCTTCATAGCTCTTTTCCAGCAGAAACTGCATGCCGAGGCAGATGCCGAGCAGCTTAGTGTCCTTCACGCGCCGCAGGACGTATTCGTCCAGCCCCCGCGCGCGCAGTTCGGCCATACCCGCGCCGAAAGAGCCGACCCCCGGCAGGATGAGGCGGTCGCAGCCGTCCAGCTCTTCCGCCCGGCCCGAAACGAGCGCCCGCTCACCGATCGCCTCCAGCGCCTTCTGCACCGAGCGCAGGTTGCCTGCGCCGTAATCGACGATGCCGATCATCACAGCACCCCTTTCGAGGAGGGAACGGAATCGGAAACCACGCACACGGCATCCTGGACGCATTTGGCGAGCGCCTTGAAGATGGCCTCCGCCTCGTGGTGCAGGTTCCCCTCGTGCAGCAGATCGACGTAGAGGTTGACGCCTGCGTTGAAGGCGAAGGCTCGCAGAAATTCCTCCACCAGTTCCGCGTCGAAGTCGCCGATCTTGCCGCTCATCTTCTTTTCAAAGTTGAGGTAGGGCCTGCCGCCGATATCCAGCGCGACGAGCGCGGCGACGTCGTCCATCGGCACGACGCGGTCGGCAAAGCGGGCGATCCCCTTTTTGTCGCCCAGCGCCGCGCGGAACGCCTGGCCGAGGCAGATCCCCACGTCCTCCACGCTGTGGTGGAAATCGACGTCGGTATCCCCCTGGCAGCGCACCGTCAGGTCGGCGCGGGCGTGCACGGAGAACAGCTCGAGCATGTGGTTGAGGAAGCCCACGCCCGTATCGACGGCGTGGCGGCCCTCCCCGTCCAGTTCCAGTTTCAGATAGATCTTGGTTTCCCGCGTATCGCGGGAGACGACGCCGGCTCGCATGGTTCAATCCTCCTCGGCGCGCATGCGCACCGCGTTCGCGTGGGCAAACAGCCCCTCCGCCTCGGCGAGGCGGACGATATCCGCCGCGTCGGTGCGCACCGCCTCTTTCGTATAGCGGATGACGCTCATCTTGCGCAAAAAGGTATTCTGGTTGAGCACCTGGAAATAGCGCGCCGTGCCGCCCGTGGGCAGCGTGTGGTTGGGTCCGGCAAAATAATCGCCGATCGGCTCGCTCGTCCATTTGCCGAGGAACACCGCGCCCGCGTTGCGGATCTTGGAGAGAAGCTCCTCGCCCCGCTCGGCGGCGATCTCGAGGTGTTCGGGCGCGATCTTGTCGGCAAGCGCGCAGGCCTCGTCGAGGCTGCGCACCAAAATGATGCCGCCCGCGGTCTGCAATGAGTATTCGGCGATCTCGCGGCGGGGCAGTTTGACCAGCTGCGCCTCCGCTTCCGCCTGCACGTGCACGGCGAACGCGGCGTCGTCGGTGAGCAGGATGGCGCGGGCCCTGCGGTCGTGCTCCGCCTGCGACAGCATGTCGGCCGCCGTAAAGGCGGGGTCCTGCTTTCCGTCGGCTATAATGAGGATCTCCGACGGGCCGGCGAGCATATCGATGCCGACCTGCCCGTACACCTCCTTTTTGGCGAGGGTGACGTAGATGTTGCCGGGGCCGGCGATGACGTCGACCTTGGGGACGCTCTCCGTGCCGTATGCGAAGGCGGCGATCGCCTGCGCGCCGCCCACTTTGACGATCTTTTCGGCGCCGCAGATGTCCGCCGCCACGATGACGGCCGGATGCACCTTTCCGTTTTTGGCGGGCGTCGCCACCCAGATATGCGGCACGCCCGCCGCCTTGGCGGGCAGAACGCCCATCAGCACCGAGCTGAACAGGGGCGCCGTGCCGCCGGGGACGTAGATGCCCGCCCGCTCGACGGGCCGCACGACAAAGCCGGTCGTGCGTCCGTCTTCGGTGCGCACGTCGTCGCGCATCGGATCGCGCTGATGGTAGGCGAGCACGCGCGCCGCCGCCTTTTTGATGGAGGCGAGAAGGGCCGGATCGACGGAGGCGTAGGCCTGGCCGATCTCGTCGCGGGTGACGAAGAGGGTGCTGTGGTCGAGCACGCTTCCGTCAAACCGCTCGCTGTAGACGAAGAGGGCGCGGTCGCCGTCTTCGCGCACGTCCTGTAAAATGGAGCGGACGCTCTCGGCGATCGCCGCGTCGTCCTCTTTGCGGCGCTGCAGGATGCCTGCCGCCGCCTCCGCATCCGCATATACTTTCAGTTTCATACTTCTTCTCCGACGATTTTTCCGATTTCACGGATCAGCGGCAGGATGGCCGCCTTGGTCTTTAAGCTGACTTTGTTCGCGATGAGCCGCGCGGAGATGTCGAACACCTCTTCCAGCACGACCAGCCCGTTGGCGCGCAGCGTGCCGCCCGACTGCACGATGTCGAAAATGACGTCGGACAGGCCGGTGAGCGGCGCGAGTTCGATGGAGCCGTGCAGCGGGATGATCTCCGCATCCTCCCCGCGGGAGGCGAACAGCTTTTTCGCGGTGTGTACGTATTTTGTAGCGACGCGCAGGTGCGGCTTATCCAGCTCCGCCTTCTTTTCGGGGAAGCCGGCGATGCACAGGCGGCATTTTTCAAAGCCAAGGTCGAGCATCTCGTACAGATCGGCGTCCGCCTCGAGCAGCGTGTCTTTGCCGACGATGCCGATATCCGCCACGCCGTACTCCACATAGGTCGGCACGTCGGAAGGCTTGACGAAGAAAAAGCGGAACTTTTTGTCCGGCGTTTCGAGCACCAGCCGGCGCGTCTCCTCTTTCAGCACTTCCGCGCGGATGCCGCAGCGGATAAAGGTATCGGCGCATTCGGAAGCGAGCCTGCCCTTGGCGAGCGCGACGTTGACCACGCCCGTCTCGCGCACGTTGTTTTTGGCGCCCCGCGCGCGCAAAGCGCGCATCATGCCGATCGCGAACCCGACCGCCGAGAGATCGCGGCCGAACTGGGCGCACAGCCCGTCGTACCGCCCGCCCGAGAGCACGGGCGCGCCCACGCCCGCCGCCAACCCGGTAAAGACCATCCCCGAATAATAGGAGAGGCTCTTGACCGTGCCCAGGTCGAAGGAGACATATTTTTCCACGCCCGCTTCGCACAGGCAGCGGTACACCTGTTTGAGGTGAGCCAGCGACGCGAGCGCCCGCTCGTTGTCGGTGATGCGTTCTGCCGCCTCGAGCACCTCCGCCCCGCCGAACAGGGAGGGAAGGGCGAGGATGGCGGCCTGCACGCGCGCCGGCGCGCCGCTCGCGCGCAGCGCGATCTCCATATTCACGCTGTCCTTGGCGTTGCTGTAACCGCGCAGTTCCTCCGCCTGCTCGGCGGAGAGGCCGCTCTCTTCGAGCAATCCTTTATAAAACCCGACGTGGCCGATGTCCACGACGAACTCTTCCAGCCCCAGCGCGCGCAGGCACTCGACCGCGAACGCGACGGCGTAGGCGTCGGAAGCCGCGCCCTCTTCGCCGAAGATCTCCACGCCCGCCTGGGCGACCTCGCGGTCCGAACTGCCGCCGCCCGAAAAATCGTAGATGTTCGAAACATAGCTCAGCCGCGCGGAGGAGCCGTGCAGCTTGGTGGCGGCGATGCGCGCGCAGGCGAGGGTCATGTCCGGCCGCAGCACGATCAGGTTGCCGTCCTTATCCGTCATCTTGAACATCGCCGCCTGGGCGACGGGGCTGCGGATCTGGGTGAAGGTATCGTAATATTCGAGGCCCGCGGTGCGCACCGAGCGGAAGCCGGCGCGCGCGAACTTGTCGCGCAGCAGCGCCTCCGCCTCGTCCAGCGCGGCGCTCTCTTCGGGCAGCACGTCGCGCACGCCCGCAGGCAGTTTGAAGTGTTCCATAGCGTTCTCCGTATTTTTCTCTGACGTCCGGCCGCGGCGGCGCGCCGCAGCGGGCGGGGCGGAAGGGGCGAGCGGGCAGGTGCGGCCCGCGCGCATGTTTTGTCATTTCCGCACAGAGATATTGTACCATGTTTTCGCGCTTTCTGTCAATATTTGAACCGGAAAAATCCGCTCCGGCCGTGCTTTTCGGCGGGGCGAACGCCCCGCAGGGGGGAACGATGCCGCCCGCACGGGGAGGGGCGCGGTCAGTTCAGGACCACATTTTGCAAACTTTCGTACTTTTGCAGGGCGATGGCGCGCAAGTCGCCCGCGTCCGCGCAAAGCAGCGCCTCGTCGGCAAGCTTTTTCGCCTCAAAGATGACGGATGCGGGATAGTGCAGGTTTTTGATGTCGGAAATGATGTGCCCGCTCTGGCGGGTGCCGAAAAAGTCGCCGCCGCCCCGCATCTCGAGGTCCTTTTCGGCGATGGCGAAGCCGTCCGAACTCGCGCGGATGGCGGCGAGCCGCTCGCGCGCCTCGGGCGAATCGGCGCCGAGCAGCAGGAAGCAGTAGCTCTTTTTGTCCCCGCGCCCGACGCGCCCGCGCAGCTGGTGCAGCTGCAAGAGGCCGAAGCGCTCGGCGTTGTAGATGACCATGATGGTCGCGTCGGGCACGTCGACGCCCACCTCGATGACGGTGGTCGACACGAGGCAGTCGTACTGCTTTGCCTTGAAGGCCGCCATGACCTCCGCCTTCTCCTTGTCCTTCATCTTGCCGTGCAGCAGCGCGAAGCGCACGCCGGGCAGGCGGTTTTTGAGGGTATCGAACAGCTCGGTCACGCTCATGAGCGAGCCCTCCTCGTCCCCCTCGATCTTGGGGCAGACGAAGTAGCTCTGGTTGCCCTTTTTGGCCTCGGCGGCGATGTACTCGAGCATGTCGTCGTATTTATGGCGGGGGATGACCGCCGTGACGACGGGCGCGCGCGCCTTGGGCTTGTCGCGGATCTCGGAGATGTCGAGGTCGCCGTAGAAGATGAGCGAGAGAGTGCGCGGGATGGGCGTCGCCGACATGACGAGCATATCCGCGCCCGCCCCCTTTTCCCCCAGCGCGCTGCGCTGGGCGACGCCGAAGCGGTGCTGCTCGTCGCAGACGCAGAAGGCGAGCGCCTTTGGCTGCACGTCCGCCTGCAGCAGGGCGTGCGTGCCGACAGCGACGTCGATCTCCCCCGCCGCGAGCGCCCGCTTGATCTCGCGCTTTTCCTTGGCGGGGGTGGAACCTGCGAGGAAGGCGACGCGCATTTCGGGCATATACCGGCGGACGAGGGCGAAGTTCTGCGCGGCGAGCACCTCGGTGGGCGCGATCATCGCCGCCTGATAGCCGCTCTTTGCGGCCATGTACACGCCGCACAGCGCGACGGCCGTCTTGCCGCAGCCGACGTCTCCCTGCAGCAGCCTGTTCATGCGGTGCGGCCCGCCGCAGTCCGCCAAAATATCGGCGACCGCCTTCTTCTGCCCCTCCGTGAAGGGGAAGGGGAAGCGGGAGATGAAGGCCGCCATGTCCTCCTTCGTACAGGTATAGCGGAAGGCGCGCGCCTCCTCCTTGCCCCCCTTGCTGCAGCGGAAGGCGGTGATGAGCAAAAAGTACTCCTCGAGCGCGATGCGCTCGGACGCGGCGGCGATATCCTCCTGCGTTTCGGGCGCGTGGATGCGGCGGTACGCCTCCCCCAGCGGCGAGAGGCCGTACTTGCGGGCGAGGGAGGGCGGGATCGCGGAGGCGGGCGTGCAGGTGCGCAGCGCGTCGCGCACGGCATCGCGCACGGCGCGCTGGGTGAGCGTGCCCTTCAATCCGTACACGGGCACGATGCCCTTCAAG
Organism: uncultured Bacillota bacterium; assembly: GCA_949287895.1. Taxonomy (GTDB): domain Bacteria; phylum Bacillota; class Clostridia; order Christensenellales; family Borkfalkiaceae; genus Borkfalkia. Next base: position 15,401 of record CASEIS010000014.1, on the reverse strand, counting down.
CGCACGTTCTTGTCGCGCGGCTCGAAGGAGGGGTTGATCATGGACGGGGCGCCCGTGCCCCAGCGGTTGTTGATGCGCCCGTAAAAGAGGTACTCCTCCCCCGCGTGCAGGTTGTTCTTCACATACGGCGCGTTGAACCAGAGGGCGGAAAAGCGCTCGCCCGCCTGCTCGCACCACACCTTGACGAAGGGCCGCCGCCCCGCATACACTGCCTGCGGCGGGGAGATGACGCGGCAGGCGATGAGCGCGACGTCGTTGTGGTAGCAGTCGGACAGTTTGACCTGCTGCGTCAGGTCGAGGTAGGCGCGCGGAAAGTAGCGCACCAGCTCTTCGGCAGTAAAGATGTTCAGTTTGTTGAGGTCCTTCTCCCGCTTTTCGGAGATGCCCCGCAGATCGGTCAGTTTCAAGCGCACTCCTCCCGCCCGCGGGCGGAAAACAGAAAGCGGCGGGTCTCCCCCGCCGCGCGATCATTTTCGATTATTCGAGCGATACGATATAGTAATAGATGGGCTGGCCGCCGAAGTGGAAGTCGACGTCGCAGTCGGGATACTGCTCGGCGAGCTTGCCGGCGAGCGCCTCGGCGTCCTCTTCGCTGACGTCTTGCCCGTAATAGAGGGTGATGATCTCGTGCGCGCCGTCTTTGAGCCGCGCGACGAGGGAGAGCAGCGTGCTCTCGATATCGCTCCCCTTGGCGAGGATCTTTTTGTCGTCCAGGCCGATGATGTCCCCCTCCTCGAGGTGGAACCCGTTGACGTCCGTCGAGCGCACCGCGTAGGTCACCTGCCCCGCGCGCACGTTGTCGATGGCGTGGATCATATCCGTCTTGTTCTCTTCCGCACTCGCTTCGGGATTAAAGGCGAGCGCCGCCGCAAAGCCCTGCGGCACGTTTTTGGTGGGGATGACGTGGATGGTGCGGTTGTCGACCAGCGCCTTCGCCTGCTCCGCCGCCAGGATGATGTTTTTATTGTTGGGGAATACGAATACGTGTTCGGCGTTGATCTTCTGCACGGCGTTGGCGATGTCGCTCGCGCTCGGATTCATCGTCTGGCCGCCCTCGATGACGCGGTCGACGAGCAGATCTTTGAAGATATCCGCCAGACCCTGCCCCGCGCAGATGGCGAGCATGCCCATCTCCTTCTTTTCCGCCTCGCGCTTGGCGCGCAGGGCGCGGTTCTGTTCGAGCATATTTTCGATCTTGACGCGGTCCAGCTCGCCCAGCTCGACGGCATATTGCAGCGCGAGGCCGGGGGTGTTGGTGTGCACGTGCACTTTGACCAGCTCGAGGTCGCCGATGCAGATGACGCAGTCGCCGATGGCGAGCAGCTTCTCCTTCAGGCGGTCGATGTCTGCCAGCGTCGTCGACTTTTTGAGGTTGATGATGAAAAACTCGGTGCAGTAGGCAAATTCGATCTCGCCTAAATCGAGGTTGATGATGTCAGAATTGTCGCCGAAGATCTCCTCTTCCGACTTCTGCGCCTCGGGAAGGGTGTAGTCTTCTGCCACCTCTTCGCCGTTGAGCACGGCGAGGAAACCGCGGTAGATGCACAAAAGGCCCATGCCGCCCGAGTCGACCACGCCCGCCTTTTTGAGAACGGGGAGCATTTCGGGCGTCTTTTGAAGCGCCTCCTCCCCCTTTTGGATGACGGCGGCGAGGAACTCGGCAAAGTCGCGGTATTTGGGGGCGGCCTGCTTGGCGAACTCGCTCATGAGGCGGGCCACCGTGAGCATGGTGCCCTCCTTGGGTTTGGAGACGGCGGAATAGGCGACCTTGGTGCCGTTTTCCATCGCCTTGGCGAATGCCTTGATGGTGATCGGGTCTGTATTTTTGATCTCGGCGCAGATGCCGCGGAACAGCTGCGAGAGGATGACGCCCGAGTTGCCGCGCGCACCCTTGAGCGCGCCCTTCGAGACGGCGTCGCACAGCTCGCTCAACCGGTTAGACGAGCAGAGGGACAGCTCTTTGACCGCCGACTGGATGGTCAGCGACATATTCGTGCCCGTGTCGCCGTCCGGCACGGGGAATACGTTGAGCGAATCGACCTTCGCGCGGTTTATTTCCAAAATTTTGGCACCGGATACGATCATCTTCCGGAATTCGGTGCCGCCGATGGTTTTAGGCATTGGATTCTCCTTCTTTGACGAAAACGGGCCGGGATCAGAGCTTGACGCCGACGATATTGACGTTGACCGTGTCGACGATCATGCCCGTGAATTTTTCTACCCGGTACTTGACGCTCTCTTTGAGCGACTCCGCAACGGCATTGATGGATACGCCGAATTTGATGATGACGTACACGTCGATGAAGATGCGGTCTCCGTCGGTGATGACCTTGACCCCCTTGCCGTGTGAATCTTTTTTGAAAAGCTCGCTCAGGCTGTCGGTAAAACGGCGCGAAACGGTCTCGACGATGCCGTAACACTCCATCGCCGCCAGAGAAGCGACCTTTGCGATCGCAATATCCGAAATTGTAATTTTGCCGTAGGCATTACTCGTATTTACTGACATAAAAGCTGTCTCCCGTATCACACATATTCTATACCATTTTGCCGCATTTGGCAAGAGAAATTTTCACTTCGTCCGCGTTTTTTTTGTTTTTCGCGATTTTTTGCGGAAAGCGTGGCAAAATCGATTGCTTTTTTCTACGATTTTTGCTATAGTATCCATGCTCGTTTTGAGCGGAACGCAGTGCGTTCCTGTACCCGATTACGACCCCGGAGGTGTAAGAATATGTCGAGAGTATGCAGTGTCTGCAATAAGGGCCAGAATTCCGGCAACAACGTGAGCCACAGCAACCGCAAGACGAGAAGAACGTTCAAAGCCAACGTGCAGAAAGTGAAGATCGTCAAAGACGGAAAGGTGGAATCCGCCTACGTCTGCGCCCGCTGCCTCAAGAGCGACAAAGTCGAGCGCGCATAAGTTTACGCCGAAGTCAGCAAATGCGGCGGCGTCCCCGTGCGGGACGCCGCTTTTTTCCGTTCTCGCCAGGCGCCCCTTTCCGCGCGCCCGCGAGGGCGCCGCAGCCGCCCGCGGCCGCCGCGCATGCGGCGGCCGCTTTTTTGCCCCCTCCCCTTTCCTTATTATATATAGAGGCGGGGGCGCGGTCATAGAGGCAGGGCGCGGCGGCGCAAAGCGCCGCCGTCAGTCGAAGCGGATGTCGATGAAGTCGAACCTTCCCTTCCCCGCAAAGGTGAAGTACAGCGGCTTGACGCCGTCTTCGATGTGCAGCGGGGCGAAAAACTGCGTGCGCTGCCGGCAGGGCGCTATGGGGATGGCGGCGACCTCCTGCCCGTACAGCCCGTCTCGCACGCGCATGGTGCCGCGCGCCCGCCCGCAGACGGTCACGCCGATGCGCGCGTTACCCGCAAAGCGGAAGTACTTGAAGCCGGCCGTGGCGCCGTCGCAGAAGTTGGCGATGTACTGGTCGGGGTCGCACTCCCTGTCCTTGCCGCTCTGCGTAAAGTACGGGTGGCAGCCGGCGGGGCGCTTGAAGGTATAAAAGCGCACCCCCTTTTTCGAAAAGAGGTGGCAGGCGACGCGCGCCTCGCACCGCCCCCTCGCCGCGAGCGGGCCGCCGTTGAGGCCGCAGGAAGTGACCTCTGCCTGGGCAAAGGTGCCGTCTTCCCGCATATGGATCTCCTCGGCGCACGCCTGGCGGGAGAAGCAGTGGCCGTTGGTCTGGCGGTGGTAGAAAACGTAGTACTTGCCGCCGATGCGCTCGATGCTGCCGTGCGTGTTGCCGAGGTAGTTGAGCGGCTTTTCGGACAGGCCGACGTCGCCGATGCTGACGAGGGTGCCGCCGTAGGTGAACTCGCCCAGGGGGCTATCCGACATCGCGTAGCACAGCTCGTGCCCGTTGACGGAGGAGTAGATGAAGTAGTAGCGGCCGCCGAACTTGCGCATGGAGGAGGCCTCGAAGAACTCGTGCCCCTCGTACCCCGTGCCGCGCGAATTGCGGCGGGTGCGCGCGATGGTGTGCAGCGGGGAACGGATGGTCAGCATATCTTCTGCCAGCTCGCAGCCCATCGCGCCGTACTTGTTCGGCGAGCGGAAGCCTGTAAAGATGCTGCGCCCGGAGGCGCCGAAGCCGGTATAGAGGTAAAATTTGCCGTCGTCGTCGCGAAAGACGCCGGGGTCGAATTGGTAGAAGTCCTTTTCGCGCCCCTTGCCGAGCGGCGTGCCGTCCGCGTGGCGCACCCTGCCGTAGTAGCGGTACTTGCCCGCGGGCGTATCGCACACGGCGACGTCGATGGTGCCCCGCTGCCCCTTGAAGTAATAGAGGTAGTACCGCCCGTCCGCGCCGCGCACGGCGTCGGGCGCGGCCATCTGCGAGAGGTACCAGCCCCGCCCGTCGGGGTCGTCGCTCTTCTTCCAGATGTATCCCTCGAACCGCCAGTCGGACAGGTCGTCGACGGGCGCAGACCAGCAGACGTAGTCGTTGCGGCAGAACTCGCGGCCGTTGAAGCGGTCGTGGCTGCCGTACAGGTACACGCGGCCGCCGAACACGTGCGGCTCGCCGTCGGGGACGTACTCCCAGCTGGGCAAAAACGGATTGTATGCAGGCATCTCTCTCCCTCCTTGCCCCTCCCGCGGAGGGGCGTACCCCTATTATAGCACGCCCGCGCCGCCGCGGCAACAAAAACGCGATGTTCCCCCGCCTTTCAAAGCAAACGCGCCCGCAGGCACTGCCTGCGGGCGTTTTTTGATGCGTTTGGGAAGGGCGCGCGGGGGCGTCACTTCTTTTTGCGGCTGCGCAGCCACAGCACGGCGAGCACACAGCCCGCCGCCGCGGCCGTCACGCCCGCGGCGATGCCGGCGATCGCGCCGTACGGGATGGACTGCTGCGCAGAGTCCCCTTCGCCCAACACATAGAAGCGCGCGAGCCGATCGGTATGGAAGGTGACGTACCCGTCCTGCCCGACGCGCGCGCCGAGCAGTGTGACGCTGCCGTCTTCATCCGCGGCGAGCACCCGCAGTTCGCCCGCCTGCAGCAGGGACTCGGGCAGGCGCAGCGCGACGGTATATCCGCCCGCCTCCGCGCCCGCGGCATTTTCCAGCCGCACGTCGAAGGCCGCCTGCGCCCCGCTGCCGCGCACGAATGCAAGCAATTCCGCCTGCGTCAGGCCGGCATCCGCCGCGATGTACAGCTTGCCGCCCTCGGCTGCGCGCTCCGCCGCCTGCACGGCATCCCCTTCCGCGCCTGCGATGACCAGCCGCGTGCCGCCGGGCAGCGACTTATCTGCGGTGACGGAGCCGGCGATGCCGCCGCTCCCCTCCGCCGTCACCGTGACGACGGGCACCGCATCCGCCGCACCGAGGAAGGCTTGGACGATCTCGCCCAGTCGCGCCGCGGCATCCTCGCCCGCGGCGACGCCGTCGATCGCCGCAGCTGCCTCCGCAAGCAGCTCTTCGAGGCGGCTCTCCTGCTCCGCGTTATGGCAGCCTCCCGCGATCTTCTCCTGCACGGCGGCGCGGATGCGTTCCTCCGCTTCCTCGCAGCGCAGTGCGTGTGCGATGGCCCCGCGCTGCGCTTCCGCCTCCGCCCGCATCGCCGCGCACAGCGCGTCGAGATCCTCCCCGACGCCCTGCCCGTCCGCGTGCTGCGGGTATGTGAAGCCCCGTTCGAGGGCGACGAGCGCTCCCTGCACCGCCGCCTGCACCCGTTCGCCGCCCTCTGCGGCGGCGAGGCTCTCTGCCAGCGCCTGCCTTTCCCCTTCGAACGCGCTCTTGGCGGCAAAGTCCGCGAGCATCGCCTCGAAGGCGGCGCCGTCGGCGGGGGCGTACCCCTGCGCCTGCGCGCGCTCGTTTAATTTGCCCAGCACGGCCGCATCCTGCGCGCGGGCGCCCTCCAGTGCGGCTTCGATGCGCGGCCCGTCTTCCGCCGCGATGTCTGCGAGCGACTTGCCCGCGAGGTCATGCGCAGCAAGCAGGCGCTCGGCGCCCAGTTCTCCCTTCGCGTCCTCGACGGCCGCCGCGATCTGCTCGCGCGTGCCGCACCCGTCGATGGCTGCGGCGGCCTCCCGCACGATCTCCCGCAGGGCCGCGCCGTCCTCCGCCGTCAACAGCGCGTCGAGGTCGGCCTTTGCCTCCGCCCTCCACTGCCCGCGGACGGCCTCTTCCCAGCCCGCGCACAGCGCGTACAGGGCGTCGCGCTGCGCATCGAGCGCCAGCGCGGGGTCGTAGGCGACGCCCTGCAACTGCGCGAGCGCGCCGTCGATGCGGGCGGTCACTTCCGCCGAATCTTCCGCCGTGCGCAGCCCTTCCAGCCGCGCGGCGATATCCTGCCTGCACGCCTCGAACGACTCTGCGCGCGCGGCCGCCTCGCGGGCGCGCTGCTCTTCTATGGCCAGCTCTGCCTCCGCGGCGAGCTTTTCCGCCTCGCTGCGGCTGCGCGCAGCCGCAACGGCCGCCATCGCCTCTGCGGCGATGGCGCGCACCGCTTCGCTGTCCGCCGCGGATACTGCCCCTTCCAACCGGCCGAGCGCCTCAGCGCGGGCAAGTTCGAGCACGTCTCCGTCCGCATCCGCAAAAATGGCTTCCAGTGCGGCCTGCTGCGCGGCGAGCGAACCGTCCGGGTCATAGGCGACGCCCTCCAGCTCCTCGAGCGCGCCGTCGATACGCGCGGCTATTTCCGCAGGATCCGCCGCCGTGCGCAGCCCGTTCAGCCGCGCGGCGACGCTCTGCCTGTACGCCTCGAAAGCGGACGCCTTGCCGACAGCCGCCTCCGCCTCGCGCAAGAGCGCGTCCAGCCTTCCGCTGACGGCCGCATCCTCCGCCGCATCGCCGCGCACGTCTGCGGCGGCCGCCTGCCCGACGATCGCCTCGATGACGCCGGCCGTCTCTCCGCCCGCCTGCGCCTGCAGCGCGCCGAGTCCCTCTAAAACCGCCCGGCGCTTGCGCTCGAGCAGCGCGTCGCGCAGGTCGCCGAGCGTCTCCTGCGCCTCCGCTCCGTAATGCTCGGCGAGGTCAGAGAGCGCGCTGTCGATGGCCGCGAGGTCGCCGACGGCGATCTTTTCCTCTTCTTTTTGCAGGATGGACGCGTGATCTTCCGCAAACTGCGCGCGGTCGACGGCTGCAGAGGCGCCCTCCGCCGCAGCGACGGCCTCCGCTTTGGCGCGCTCTGCCTCCTCTGCCGTGCGCGCGGCCCCGATCGCTTCGATGCCCGCATCGACGGCCGCGCCGACTGCCTCTCTCTTCTCCGCATAGCGCGGGTCCGCCTCGTCGAGAGCGGCGAGCCATGCCGCGCGCCCGCCCTCCAATGCGAGCGCGGCCGCGCCCTTTTCGGCGAGCAGCGCCGCTTCCGCCCCGCTCTCTGCCCCTTCGATGGCCGCGAGCGCCTCGCCGAGGATATCCTGTGCCGCCCCGCCGGAAATTTGCGCGGCGGCGTGCGAAACTTGCGCCGCGGCGAGCGCCTTTTCGATGGCGAGCGCGCCCGCTTCCGAAAGTGCCTGTACATCCTCTCCTGCGGCGCTCTCGATGGCGGCAAGCGCTTGCGCCCCGGCGGCCTCGACGGAAGAAGTGTCGCCGATGCCCGCCGCAGCCGCCCGCGCGAGGGCATCCTCGCAGCAGAGCTGCACGGCTAAGGCGGCCGAAGCCCGCCGCACGGCCCCCGCAGCCTCTGCGACCGTACCGCCTGCCGTCGCCCCTTCGGCGGCGGCAGCGAGCTCTGCCTTATATGCTGCGGCAACGGCGAGCGCCTCGTCGGACGCCCCCGCATACAGGCCGTCGATCAGCTCGCACGCGCCCGCCGCCAGCGCCGCGTTGACGCCCGCAAGGTCTGTTGCGCTTTGAATGGCGGCATACGCGCCCTCATCCGACGGCTGCGCGCCGAACGCCGCCGCATACGCCGCAGCGTATGCGGCCTTGGCCTGCTCGCGGTACCTCTGCAGCGAGACCTCTGCCTGCGCCTGCAAGAGCAGCGCGTCGAGGTCGGCGCTCGCCTTCGCGTCCTCCGCCGCGCCGCCCTCCGTGCCGACCGCCTCGATGCGGGCGATATAGGCGCCGATCACGCCGTCGACGGCCGCATTCTCCCCCAGTTGTGCGCCCAGCAGGGCGGAAAGCGCACGCTTCTTTTGTTCGAGAAGGCCGCCGCGCAGCGCATCTGCCTGCGCGCTGCCCTGCACCCCTTCCCCGTAGTTTGCGGCAAGGTCCGAGAGCGCCCCATCGATGGCGGCGAGATCGCCCGCGGAGACTTCTTCCTTATACAAGATCGAGGCGTGCTCCCGCTCGAAAGAGGCGAGGATGCCCTCGACGACGGCGTCGGCACTGCGCAGGACGCCGAGCGCATCCCCCTCGATCGCGGCGATGTCCGCCGCCGACGCGGCACCCTGCACGCCGGCAGCCGCCGCGCGGATAAATGCGTCGATGCTCTCCCCGTTCGGGCCGACGCGCGCCGCCTCGTAACTTTCGCCCAACAGCTGCCGCAGCTGCTCGCCCGCGCGCTGCAGCGCGATCTCGGCAAGGGCGCGCGCCCGCTCGAGCGCGACCGCCGCGGCCGAAGCCTGCGCGTCGACGATGCCGTCGTACGCGTCGAGCGGGCTGTCCTCCGTATAGCGGTCGACGACGTCCTGCACGGCGCGGCCGGGCGCTTCCCCCGCAGCCGCGGCGATCTCTGCCTTGGCGAGCGCCTTTTCGATGCCGAGCGCGCCCGCCTCCGCCAACGCCTGTGCGCTTTCTCCCGCGCCACTCTCTATGGCGGCAAGCGCCTCTTCACAGGCGGCCGCAATGGAAGAGGTGTCCGCGACGCCCGCCGCAGCCGCCCGCGCGAGCGCGGACTCGCAGCAGATCTGTACTTCGAGCGCGGCCGATACCCGCCGCACGGCCCCTGCAACATCTGCGACCGTGCCGCCCGCAGCCGCCCCTTCGGCGACGGCAGCGACCTCCGCCTTATACGTTGCGGCGAGGGAGAGCGCCTCGGCAGACTGCCCCGCATACAGGCCGTCGATCAGTTCGCGCGCGCCCGCCGCCAGCGCCGCATTGACGCCCGCGAGGTCGGGCGCCTCTTCGATCGACGCATAGATCGCGGCGACGTCTGCATCCGCAGCAGGATCGGCGGCAGTTTCATACGCCGCCTCGTACGCCGCGGCGTACGAGACCTTGGCCTGCGCACGATACATCTGCAGGCCGACTTCGGCCTGCGCCCAGACGAACAGCTCGTCGAGCGCCGCGCTCGCGGCGGCGTCCGCTTCCCGTCCGCCCGCCGTACCCACAGACGCAAGCCGGGCGACGTGCGCTTCGATCGCGGCATCGACGGCGGCGTCTCCCGTCGCGCCTGCCCGCAGCAGGGCGGCGAGCGCCTGCTTCTTCAGGGAGAGAAGGCTGTCGCGCAGCGCGTCCGCCCGCGCACTTTCCTGCACGGCCACCCCGTAATCGGCGGCCAGGTCAGAAAGCGCCGCATCGATGGCGGCGCGGTCTTCTCCCGCGGCCGTCTCCTTCCCCAAGATCGCGGCGTGCTCCCGCTCGAATCGGTCGAGCGCGGCGTCGATGACCGTCTCGTCTCCGTTGAGCACGGCGAGCAGCGTATCGAGCAGGTCGGCGATGGCGGCGGCATCCTCCGCAGCGAGGATATCCGCGACCGCCGCATCCACCTTGCTTTCCAGCGCGCGCTTCAACGACCGATAATCATCCGCCTCCGGGTCGAGAAGGGCGACCAGCGCGGCGCCCGTCTGCTCGAGGCGGATCTCGGCGAGGGCGCGCTCCCGCTCGATCGCGACCGCCGCCACAGAAGTCTGCGCATCGATGATGCCGTCATACGCGTTGAGCGGATTGTCTTCGGTATAGCGCCCGACGATATCCTGCAATTCGCGCTGCAGCGCGGTATCCGCCCCGACCGCCGCCTGCTCTGCCGCCGCACAGACGGCGTCTTTGGCCCGCTGCTTTTCTTCCGCCAGCGCGTCGGCTTCCTCCGCCGGCGCATCCGCCTGCAAAACCGCCTCCGTGCAGGCCGCAGCGGCGACCGCCCCGCCTTCGCGCATGCACGCGGCCGCCGAAAATGCACAAAAAATCGCCGTCAGGCACACCGATATCGTTACGGCGGCTGCGGCGATTCGAAAGGCCAATCTGTTTTTACTCAGATCTTTCATTTCATCTCCCCTTCCCCGGCTCCGACCGAGGCCCCTCCTCTGCGCCAAAGCAAAAACATCCCCCTCCATACGGCGCCCGCGGCGCCCCCAAAGTTCCCGTCTGCCTGCGGCCGCGCGGCGGCCGCCTTATGAACAGTTTAACGCAAACGCTACAGGTTGTCAATCTTTTATCGAAAAATGTCGGAAAATGTCGAAAAATAAAGATAAAAGAGCCTGCGGAATACTCCGCAAGCTCTCTGCTTGGCTCTGTATGCGCTTACAGCATCGCCGCCAAAATGACGAGCAGGATGCAGAGGACGGTGAGCACATAGGTGGGGATGCCGACGGCGCGCAGGCTTTCCAGCTTGCGGACGCCTTCTGCGGGGGCGCTGACCATCTGCACGACGGTGTACGCCGCGACGCCGAGCGCGAGGCCCCAGGCGACGTTGGAGAGGAAGAAGGTGCCGGCGATCGTGGCGATCCAGGGGACGAACACCTTGTAGTCCTTCCAGTCGATGTCGAGGCTGTTTTTGACCATGGAGAGGCCGACCAGGCACATGACCGTATCCGCGAAGGCGAAGCTGCACTCGGTGAGCAGCTGCAGCACCTTGCCGTAGTGACCGTACAGGTTCATCTGGATCTCGGGGGAAGTGTACGTCACGAAGATGGCGGGGATGATCCACACGAACATGGAAACGGCGAACCCGATGGCGGCGACGACGGACGCGATGCCCGACTTGGCGTTGTCTTCCGCGCCGGCGACCGACTCGGTGCCGATCTCGACGGGCGAACCGTTGAAGAGGGGCGCGATCACGTTGATGCCCGCGTTGCAGAGCAGGGCGACCTTGCTCTCCTTTTCGCTCATCGCATAGCCGCCCTTTTCGGCGGAGGCGCGCATGACTGCCTCGTTGCCGTACAGGCTGGCCGCAAGCATGGTGAGGATGCCCGCGATGAAGAGCAGCGCGACGCTGCCGCCCGCCTCGGTATAGGCGGAGAAGTTGAAGCCCTCGGTGAAGATCTTGCCGATGGAGAGGTTGGAGAACACGGTGCCGAGATGGTTGAGCATCGCGTCTTCGCTGCCGATCATCCAGGCGCGGCCGAGCAGGCTGTCAAAGGAGAGGCTCATGTTCGTCCAGTTGACGTTGACGAGCAGGACGGTGAGCAGGATATAGGCGACGGTGCTGATGAGCAGCGACCACAGGTACGGGTGCTTGGCCTTGCGCGCCTTGAAGACGAGCACGAGCACGACCGTGACGATGCAGAAGATGCCGCTCAGCAGGAGGGTCGGGTGGAACCTGTCGGAAGCGTAGCCGAACAGCGAGAAGCCGAGCAGGCCGGACTGCTGCACATTCCCCGACGCGGAAGAGATGGCATCCCCCACCCCGAAGATGGGGAGGCTGCTGCCCGTGACGGTGATCACGCCCGAAAGCTGGAGGGCGACGAAGGCGAGCAGGAGGCCGATGGCGGCCGGGATGGCCTTGCGCACGCTCTGCGGCAGCGCCTTGAACAGGAAGTTTTTGACGGGCGGCAGGGCGACGACCACGGCGTAGACGATCGAGCTGACGAAGCAAACGGCGATCAGGTTGTAGTAGCTGAGGCCGGTCGACGTGCCGATCAGCGAGATCATCACGCTGGACAGCCCGAGGCCGGACACCTGCACGAAGGGCAGGCGGGCGACGACGCCGATGACCAGGCTGCCGACAAAGGCGATGAGCATGGACACGAAGTACATCGTGGCGACGATCTCGCCATTGGATGCAAGCTGCTCGACGGTGGCCGTTTCGTACGCGCCCGATACGAGCATGCCCGAGATGAGCTGCAAATTGATGAACATACCGCAGACGGCCAGGATGCACAGCAGGATGCCCGCCGTGACTTCAGACTTCAGCGTGCCGCCGCGGTCGATGTGATGGAACCAGCGGTTGAGCGCCCGGGAGATGCCGCTGTGCTTTTGCGCGGCGCCCGCCCCGCCCGCGGTCTCCTCTGCCCGGGCCGTGCCGCTTTCTGCGGACTCCTCTGCCCGGGTCGTGCCGTATTCTTCAGACATAAATATTCTCCTTGTTGTTTATTTGATCAGTACGGCGCGCGGGATGCGCCCGCGCGCCGCACCCACTCGAAAAGGAGGAACGGTGATCCGTTACTCTTACGAAACGACCTGCGAGGTGGTCTCCTGCGAGGAGGCCGCATCCACGCGCCCGGACGTGTCGACGCTGGTCATCGCCACGATCATGCCCATGCAGCTGGGATCCTGCCACATCGAGGTGGTCTGGATGACGATGCTCTCCGGGATGTTTTCATTGCTCTCGCAGCCGACGGGCGCGCTGTCGGTGAGGGTAAACTCGACCGTCTCACTCACCTGCGAATCGCTGAACACGTCGGGCGAGGGAGAGAGCGCCTGCACGGTGACGTAGTAGGTGCCCGCATCCAGCTCGTACGTCCAGATGTTGTTGGCGTAGCCCATCCAGACGTCGCCGCGGTAGATCTTGTGCAGCGCGCTGTTGCTGTAGCCCCAGATGATGCCGCCAGCGGGGTGATTGTCGAGCGTGTCGACGAGGGAAGACAGGTCGTACGACTCGTCGACGACGGCGGTGGTGAGCGCCGCATCCGAATAGATCTTGACGTTGAGGGTGGGCATCGCCTGATAGAGGTAATAGTCGTTGAGGCTGTACAGGTCGAGGATGACTTCGACGGTGTTGCCGTCGGAAATGACCTGCATCTCGGGGCGCTCGAGCACGCCGCCGATGCCGTAGCGCGCGCGCAGCACGACGGGGTCGGGCGCGGTGTAGTCGGTGCCGGCCGCCGCGTAGGTGACGAGCTTGACGTTGTAGTCGCCCCAGCCGATGCCGCCGACGTTGACGGTGCCGCTCTTGCTGCCCGTGCTGCCGCCGTTGATGCGGGAGGAGGAGATGGTATAGGTGCTCGCCTCGACGCCGTTGGTCAGCTGGTAGACGCGCACAAAGTAATAGCCTGCATTTTCATCCTGTGCATTGAAGGAGAATTCGCCCGTTTCGGTGTCGAACGTGAAGCCCGTCGGCGCGGCCAGCGTGTTGGTCGGCGTATCGTCGACGGGGGGCGTATTTTCCGTCGTATTATCGCAGCCCGCAAAGAGCATCGTGCCGCACGCGATGAGCAGCACCGCGCTGCACAGCAGCGCAAATATCTTATTTTTCATATTTCACCTTCCTTATCTTGTGCACGCATGCGGTCCCCCGCATGCGTGCCTTGCGTTCTGTTATGCCTGTTTGGCCTTCTTTTTCTTGTTGTTGTTGACGACCACGCAGACGACCACGATCACGACCGCGACCACGACGACGGCAACGATGATGCCGACGATCAGCCCGGCGCTGACAGAGCCGCCGCCCGCGGAGGTAACGCCGATCTCGCCGTTGCTCAGGTACTGGTAGAGGGCGCTGCGGATGACGAGCTGGAGCATGGTCTGGCCGAAGGCGGTCGACGTCGCGTCGCCGTAGGCTGCCATCGTCGAGGCCGCGTTGATGTACACGCCGCGGTTGAGGATGGCGCCGCCGATGCTCAGCATCGCCTGTGCGTTGTTGTAGGTATCGCCGTCAGAGCCGTCGCCGTCGGTGATCAGCAGGCCCTGGAAGCCCCACTCTTCGCGCAGGATGGTGTAATACATGCCGTAATGGAACCAGGAGAGGCCGATGCGGTTGAGCGAGCCCATGATGCCGTTCGCGCCGAAGTCCTTGACGGAGATCTCGTACGGCAGGAGATAGATCTCGCGGATGGCCTGTTCGTTGGCCCAGACGGCGATGCCCGCTCCCTTGACCCGGTTGGTCTCCTGGTCGTTGACCGCGAAGTGCTTCACCGCGCAGTACAGCCCCTTGCTGGCTGCGCCGGAGACACAGGCCGCCCCCATGGCGCCGGAGAGGAGGGGGTCCTCGGAGTAGTACTCAAAGTTCCGCCCGCCGAAGGGGGAGCGGTGGAGGTTCATGGCCGGGGCGTACCAGCCGTTGACCCCGTTGGCCAGGGACTCGTTGCCCACCATGACCCCCATCTCGTAGACCAGGTCCACGTTCCAGGTGGAGGCGATGACCACCTCGGAGGGGTAGGAGGTGCAGCTGAGGCTGGTCATGTAGGAGTTGATGCCCGCGGGGCCGTCGAACTCCACGGTGGCGGGCTTGCCGATGGAGGAGAGGGCCACGGTGGCGTACATACCGTTGAGCACCAGCTCCTCCATGTCGTCGGCCTCCAGCTGGTCCAGCAGCAGCTCCCATGAGGGGTCGTCGTAGGGCAGGCCCCGCAGGTCGATGAGGGACAGTCCGTTGTCCGCCCCGGTGGCGGGCTCCTCCGCCTCGGGGTCGGCATGCTCTGCCGGGTCATAGGACTGGAAGCCGGCAATCACCTCGTCGCTGGCCACCATGTCCGCCTCGGTGGGGGCGGTGGGGAAGGTGCTGGCGAAGTCGGCCCGGCTCATGTTCAGGGCATAGCCCTCGGTAGGCGTGTCGGTGAACAGGGCGGACACGTCGTCAAACTGGTTCGTGACCTCGGCCCGGTCGCTCTCCCGGTGGTTGTCGCCGGAGTAGACCGTGGTGCGGCTGACGGTGTAGTCGATGGGCTCGCAGCCGTCCTTGACGTGATGGGAGTCGGTCTGGAGGGTGAGGGCGTAGGTCCCCGCCTCCAGCACCCAGGCCCGCTCGGTCTTGTAGTCGTAGGAGGCCATGTCCTCCACCGCCATGGTAAGGGTGACGGTCTCGCTCTCCCCGGGCTGGAGGAGCCCGGTCTTGGCGAAGGCGCCCAGCACCACGTGGGCCTTCTCGATGCCGCCGGGGGTGTAGGGGGCGGAGTAGTAGAGCTCCACCACCTCCTTGCCCGCCACGGTGCCGGTGTTGGTGACGGTGACATCGATGGAGATCTCCCCGTCCACCGCCCCCAGCTCCTGGCCGGTGACGGCCCAGTCGAAGGTGGTGTAGCTCAGGCCGTAGCCGAAGGGGTAGACCACCGCCTGGTCGTAGTCGAGAAAGCCCTCCACGGCGGCGGTCTCATAGTAGCGGTAGCCGATGTAGATGCCCTCCTCGTACTGGACGAAGTAGCCGTCCCCGGCGGCGTTGGAGGAGGAGAGGTTGGAGTACTGGTAGTCGCCGAAGTTGACGAAGGTGGGGTCCTTGGTGAAGTCGGCGGCCCACAGGTCCACGGTGCGGCCGGAGGGGTTCACGTTGCCGCAGAGCGCGTCGCCCACGGCGTAGAACCCGGTCTGGCCGGGGGAGCCCACCCAGAGGATGGCGTCCACCCCCTCGTCGGCCTCCAGCTCGCCCAGCTCCATGGTGGTGGAGGCGTTGATGAGGACGATGACGGTGTCGAAGTGCTCCTTGGCCAGGGCGATG
>CASEIS010000013.1 GCA_949287895.1 uncultured Bacillota bacterium | reverse complement strand
CTTTTTTAAAATTTTTGATTTTGGGTTCTGTGTTTTCCCTCTCGGCTACCCCTTGGCGGGCGGGCCGGCCCCCGCCTGGGGGCGCGGCGCCGACATAGAACATTATCTGCCGTCGACGTTCGTTTCATCGCAGTCCTTCGTCCAGGAAAGTTCTGCGTCCGTCGTGATCTTCATGCAGTCGATGATGGGCGCGTAAGCCGTCATCGTACCCATCGTGATATCCGAATTGGTGACCGTCAGCGTGATTACGTTCGCGCCCTCTCTCAGGCGCAGGCTGTTCGTGATGAGATAATCTTTGAACTCTGCCTTTTCGCCGCTCGTGCCCTCGCCGATCGGGTCGATCGAGATGGTCGGGTAGCTGTAGGTCACCGACGTGCCGTCTTCATAGGTGACGCGCACTTCAAACTGGTCGCCGGTCAGATCCAGCGACATATATTCCGTGCTCAGGCGCAGATACATCGTCGCGCCGGACACTTCGGTCGCCGCATCGATGGTGAAGGTGAGGCCCAGCCCCTCGCGGTACAGATAGGTCACATAGAACTCGTTGCTGGCGCCCTTGTCGAGCAGGTCGCGCTCGATCATGTTCAGGCCGCTGGATGCGCCGGAGAAGCCCGCGCCCGTCAGCTCGCGGATGTTCGAGCAGTATTCCGCCTCGAAGGTGTACTGCTGCGCCCACGCGCCGTACAGCGTCATGCTCTCGTTGACGGCCAGCCCCCAGATCCAGCGGGAGGTGAGCGCCTCGTCGGTGTACCACTGCGTGCACTCCCAGCCGGGCACGATGATCTCGGGCTCGTCTACGAGCGCGCCCTTTTCCACGCGGATCTCCTGGTTCTCCGCATTGACGGCGCTCAGGTCAAAGGTGATGGTCACATAATTTTCGTCTTCGCCCCAGCGCGCGTACAGCGTCGTGTCGGCGGTGATGGGGGTCGAGAAATCGAACTCCGTCGTGCCGGCCGCATCGGTGCACCACGCGTCGAAGGTATAGCCGTCGCGGGCGGGGTCGGCGGGTTTCTGCGCCGTATTGCCGGAGACGACGTTCTGCACGGTCGCGGCGGGCGCGCCGTCGTAGTTTTGGTCAAACGTTACAAAATAGACCATCCCGTCTCCGTCGGGCCCGGGCGAGGGGTCGTTGTCGCAGGCGGCGAGCAGTCCGCAGCAGAAAAGCATGCTGAGGACGACGGACAGGATGCAAAGGATCTTCTTCTTCATAATACCTCCTGAAAGTCGGATATCGTTCCATTTAGCGGAACAACTCCAACGACAGAGATTGCGTTGGAGTTGCCGCCTTTTCCGATCTTCTTCCTCCCGCGCGCGAGGCGCGGAAGGAAGTTATTGATACTTACAGATTACTTTCTCTTGCGGGCGATGCAGACGCCGGCACCCGCCAGAGCGATGCAGCCGAGGAGAGCCGCGCCGCCGATGAGCGAGCTGCCGCAGCCGCCTTCCTCCTCCGTCGGAGGGGTCTCGGGCTGATTTTCAAGCGCGGCGATCTGCTCTTCGAGGTCGGCGATCTGGCCGTTGAGGTCTTCGATCTGGCCGTTGAGATCCTCTATCATGCCTTCAAGATCCACTTCTTCGCCCGCCTCGCCGGCGACGGAGATGGTGACATCCTGATAGTACTCGTCGGTGACGACCGTCGTGCCGGAGCTGCCCGGCTCTTCGCGGGTCGCGATGACGTGCAGCGTGAAGGTGTAGTCGCCGGCCGCCGTAGGCGTACCGATGAGCTGTGCGCCTTCTGCATCGAGGGCGACGCCGGTCGGCAGGGTGCCGTCGGAGATCTCGTACACGAGGGTATCGTAGCCGCCGTCACCGGCCGTTTCAGACAGGTAGACATGCTCGGAGGTGATCGACGAGGTGAACGACGTGCCGACGGACGCGGAGGTCGCGCTCAGGGCAAAGGCGGGGGTCACCGTGATGGTGAAGGTCGCGTCTTTGGTGATGTAGTGGTCGATGAGCAGCTGCACAGTCACTTCGAAGGTGCCGACCTCGGTCGCTGCGCCGCCGAAGGAACCGTCTGCGTTCAGCGTGAGGCCTGCAGGCAGCGCGCCGCCCGCGACGCTATACTCGACCGTGCGGATATCCGCATCGAAGGTCTCCTGCGCGACGGCGACGGAAGCGGTCGGCTCCACGCCCTCGGCAAATTCAATCGTTCCATCCGTAAAGGCATCGGTCGAGACGCCGTTGTGCATCATGTTGCCGTTTGCGGCGACATACAGCGAGCGCATCGCCGTATCGCGCACTGCCTTCCACTGCGAAGGGCTCTCGAAGGCTTCGCCGCCCTCCTCGGTGATCCAGACCATGCCGTCGCCGTTTGCATCCTCTCTGTACTCGCCGTACAGGCGGTTGGTTGCCGTGCCGGTACCGAAGGAGCCGAGCGGGTAGATGTGCGCGCGGATCAGTCTGTTCGCGCTCCAGGCGGAACCGCCCCGGCCGCTGACGTAGAAGTCGGTGACGGAGACGCCGGTGAAGCCGAACTCGTCTTCGAGCACGCCGATATAGAGGTTGCCGGAAGCGGAGCTCTGCATGCCGATGCGGTTGAACGCGGTCATCGTGCCGTTGAGGTCGCTCTGCTTGATGGAAATTTCAACATTCTTGAGGTAGATCTGGCGGAATGCCTGCTCGGGGAGCCAGGTGCAGATACCGCCGTAGACGTCACGGCCCATTTCCTGGTCGTTGAGGACGAAGTGCTTTGCATAGACGTGGACGCCCTTGCTCTGCGCGCCCGCGGTGACGGCCGCGAAGATCTTGCCGGCGTGCACGCCGTCCTGCGAGTAGTACTCGAAGTTACGGCCGCCGAAAGGAGAACGGTGGGTGTTGATGCCGGGGCCGTACCAGCCGTTGACGTTGAGGAACAGGGAGTCGTTGCCGACGAACCAGCCCTGCTTTTCAGCGAGCTCGGTGTTCCACGTCGCGGAGATCACGACTTCGGAAGCCCAGAAGGTACCGTCATCGAGCTGTGCGGGGCCGTCAGCGTCCGTCGAAGCGGGCTTGCCGATCGCGTAGAGCTCGGGGGTCTGGAACTGGCAGCTGCCGATGACGGCGACCATTTCCGCATAGGTGAGCTGATTCATGAAGGTATCCCACTTGGGATCGTCGAAGTCGAGGCCGGCCATCTCATACAGCTGGATCGCCGTCTTGCCGTCCGTACGGGCAGCAGCCTCTTCTTCCGTCGCCTGCGACCAGCTGTCGGGGACTTCGTCCACCATCCAGGCCTGGTAGCCGCTGACCGTTTCGTCGTCGATGTAGCTGACTCTGTTGTTTTCCGGGCTGTCGACGCCGTCGATGGAGCGGAGCTGGCCGTCCATGATCTCGAGCGCTTCATTGGAGAAGGTGAGGTCTTCGACCGTCGCGGTGGTCGGATGATACAGGCTGTATTCGTTGCCGGCGACCTCCGTCGCAAAGTCGGTACGGGTGGTCACATCCATGTCGGTGGAGATGGCCGCGGTACGGGTCGTGTTGATATAGGTGCCGTCGTCCTCGGAGAACCAGGAACGGATGCGGGTGCCGGTCGCCTCGTCGTAGAGGATGGCCACGGCGTTTTCAGCCGCTTCTTCCGCGTCGGCAGCTTCCTCGCCCAGCGTGAAGGTCACGCTGTCCTCGACGGTATGCGAGTCGGTGCGGATGGAGAGCACATAGTCGCCCGGGTCGAGCACATATGCGCCGTTGATGTCGTCGTCGCCCCAGATGCCGTCGTCAAAGGACGCCAGCTGCTGCGGGCTCACCGTGAAGGTGATGGTCTGCGTTTCGCCCGGCTCGAGCAGATCGGTCTTGGCGAAGTCGATGAGGTCGACGGCCGCCTTCTCAATGCCGCCCGCATAGTACGGTGCGGAAGAGTACAGCTCGACGACGTCTTTGCCGGCGACGTCGCCCGTGTTGGTGACGTCGACGCTGACGGTGATGTTGCTTTCGCCGTTCCATGCGCCGCCGGAAGTGGTGACTTCATATTCGAACTCGGTGTAGCTCAGGCCGTAACCGAAGGGATACACGACGCCGTTGTAGGTGTTGTAGTATGTATCGCCGCCGTTCGCGAGCACGCCGGGGTCGGTCGCGGAATCGAACGCGCCGTTCTCTTCGGCGAGGTCAAAATAGCCCTCGACGTCGGCGGTCTCATACCAACGATAGCCCATGTAGATGCCCTCTTCGTAGTCGACGCTGAGGTAGCCCTTGTACTGGGTATCAGGATCGTCTTCGCTGCGGACGTTGATGTAAGAAGCGTCAAATTCTTTGGTCGACGCATTGTAGTGGTTCTGGCTGTTGTCGCCGAAGTTGTACCAGGTCGGGTCCTTCGTGAAGTCTGCGGGGTACATATCGGAGAGGTGGCCGGACGGGTTCACCGTACCGTTGAGGATACGGCCGACCGCCATGACGCCGGAGGTACCGGGGTGGCCCATCCAGAGGATGGCGTCGACGTCGTCGTTATACTGCAGCTCGCCCAGCTCCATCGGGTTGGATGCGTTGACGAGGACGATGACCTTTTCAAAGATGTTCGTGCCGATGACGTAGTCGATGAGGTCCTCTTCGAGGTCGGTCAGCTCGAGCTCGTGCTTGGTGACGTCTTCGTTGCCGTTGACGCTGTGCGTATCGAGGTCGTTGCCTTCCGAACCGGCGCGGGCGACGACGATGATCGCCGCATCGCTGTAATGGCTGAAGGAATCGGCGTTCTGCGCGACCATCGCGAGGGGCGCTTCTTCCGGAACGGTACCCTGAGCCTCATAATTGCTGTAGAAGGTCGTCAAAGAAGGGTTGACGTTGAAGCCTGCGTCGGCGAGGCTGTCCTGCAGGGTCGCTGCACCGGAGCTGTCGCCGCCGCCCGAGCCGCCGCCGCCATACTGCAGGTCGGTGCTGCGGACGCCGAACACGCTGACGTCGTTCTCGCTCGCGCGGAGCGGGAGCGCATCGTGTGCGTTCTTGAGCAGGACGTTGCCTTCGGCCGCGATCTCTTCATTGAAGGCGTTGGCCGCTTCCTGTTCTTCTTCGAAAGTTTCGAAATCGGTGTAGTACTTCTTGGCGCCATCGTTTTCGATCGCCGCGGCGGACAGCAGCGTCTGCGTATTCAACGCAAACAGCATCATGACCGCCATGACCGCGCACAAGACCGCTAAAACCGCTTTCTTGACCATTCTTTTCGTGGTTTGCATAATTCCCTCCATTTCTTTTTTTTCGGGAAGAGCTTCCGCGTTTTTGCCCCCTCGCCGTTCCTACATATAACGCACGCGGCGCGCCGCTCGGCGCTCTTGCCCAAAGTCGGTGAAATCATAGCACAAAATGTGACATTGCAACCAATTTTGTCCCAACAGGTCAAAAATTTGACCTGAAGCGCACAAGGCGCCGCCGCCTGCGCGCGCAAAACGCCCTTGCGGGCGCACAAAAGGGGCGCCCGCAAGGGCGCCCCTTTCCAAAACGGCGGTCAAACTTCCGCCGCAGCCTCTCCCCCTGCCCCGCTCCCGGCGTGCGGAAAGGGGATGAGGATGTTGAGATGAAACATATCGTCGAGCAGAAAAACGTGCAGCGTTCCGCCATATTTTTCAGTGATGTAGCGGATGCTGAGCATGCCGAAGCCGTGGTTATCCTTGTCGCCCTTGGTCGTTTCGGGCAGGCCGTCGCGGAAGGTGACCTTCTCGCCGCAGTAGTTGTCGACGTGGATGACGAGCACCCGCCCCTTGACGGAGACGGTGAGCGCGATCTTCTTTTTCGCGCCCTCCCCTCCCTTTTTGACCGCCTCGACGGCGTTGTCGAGGGCGTTGCCGAAGAGGGAGTAGATGTCCTCCTCGTCCAAAAAGCGCAGGCCCTCCGCATCGACCAGGCAGGAGAGGCGGATGCCGTACCGCTCGCACAGCAGGCTCTTTT
>CASEIS010000012.1 GCA_949287895.1 uncultured Bacillota bacterium | reverse complement strand
CCGTGCTGCGTTCCCGCATTCGGACATCTGCGGATCTCAGCTCATTTGCAGCTCCCCGCAGCTTTTCGCAGCTTGTCACGTCCTTCTTCGGCGCCATGTACCTAGGCATCCTCCGTATGCTCTTTGTAGCTTGATCTTTCTTATCGTCTACTTATCCTCATACTTCTAATTCGAATTTCAACTCGGCTAATGGTCGCGTTCAGGCCTTTCGGCTTTACTTGCTCGATACGTTTTGTTCGTACTAACCTATTAGCTCTTTACTCTTCTTGCCTTTCGTACTTATCTTTGTTCGTTATGCAGTTGTCAATCTTCGCGTGCCTTCCGACAGGAAAGCGTGCTGCCTCAACCGACAGCTTAATTATGATATCACTTTTGCTTAGAGATGTCAAGTGATTTTTCAAAAAAACCAAAAAAGTTTTCGACAAAAATCGCCGCACGGGAAAACGCCCTTTCGGCCCCCTATTCGGGCAAAAAAGTGCCTTTCCCCGCCGATTTTGCCCCCTTTTTCGAAAAGCCGCCCGCGGCGCGCCGCGGGCGGGGGGTATGCTTTTGCAGGCTCAAGCGTCCAGCTCGGCGATCTGCCGCTCGATCTTCGCCTTCATCTCGATAAACTTTTCGCGCTTGGCGCGCTCGCCCTCGACGAGATTTTTGGGCGCCTTTTCGAGGAAGCCGCGGTTGTTGAGCTTGCCGTCGGCGCGGGCGATCTCCCCGCTGACGCGCTCGAGCTCTTTGTGCAGCCGCTCGCGCTCCTTTTCGACGTCGACAAGCTCGCCCAGCGGCACGAACACCGTGCTGCCCTCGGTGACCTGCGAGACCGTCTTTTCGGGGATGGAGGCGGCGCCGTCGACAAACTCGAGCGAGCTCGCGCCCGCGAGCTTGACGATGGAGTTTGCGTTGGCGGAGACCAGCCTGCGGTTGGGTGTGGCGATATACAGCTTGACCTTTTTTGCGGGCGGGCAGCCGACGGACGTCTTCATGTTGCGCACGGCGCGGATGATGTCCATGACACCCTCGAACGCCTTCGCTTCCTTTTTATAAGAGAGCTTGGAATTGTAGCGGGGGAAGTCGGCGACCATGATGCTGCCCTGCACGCCGGGGATGTTCTGATAGATCTCCTCGGTGATGAAAGGAACGAAGGGGTGCAGCAGTTTGAGGGAGCTTTCGAGCACGAAGACGAGCACGGAGAGGGTCGCGGCCTTTTTTGCCTGATCTTCGCCGTAGAGCGCGCTCTTGCACAGCTCGATGTACCAGTCGCAGAAGTCGCTCCAGAGGAAGTCGTACAGCGCGCCGGCGGCGATGCCCAGCTCGAACTTGCCCATGTTGAGGGTGACTTCCTTGATGGTGCTCTCCAGCCGCGAGACGATCCACTTGTCGGCGGGGGCGAGCTTGACGGAGGACATGGGCGGGATCTCCACCCCCTCCGCGTTCATCAGCACGAAGCGGGAGGCGTTCCACACCTTGTTCATGAAGTTGCGCGCCGCCTCGACCTTGCCCTTGCTGTAGCGGCTGTCATTGCCGGGCGCGACGCCCGTGATGAGGGAAAAGCGCAGCGAATCGGCGCCGTACTCGTCGATCACTTCCAGCGGATCGATGCCGTTGCCCAGCGACTTGGACATCTTGCGGCCCTGCTCGTCGCGCACGATGCCGTGCAGCAGGACGTCGCGGAAGGGCACCTTTTTGGTGTGCTCGATGCCCGAAAAGATCATGCGGGCGACCCAGAAGAAGATGATGTCGTACCCGCAGGAGAGCACGTCCGTCGGGTAGAAGTAGTTGAAGTCGGGCGTCTTTTCGGGATAGCCGAGGGTAGAGAAGGGCCAGAGCGCCGAGGAGAACCAGGTGTCGAGCACGTCTTCGTCCTGCTTGAGGTCGTGGCTGTGGCAGTGCGGGCACTCGGTCGGGTCCGTTTTGGAGCAGATGACCTCGCCGCACTCCTGGCAGTACCAGACGGGGATGCGGTGCCCCCACCAGAGCTGGCGGGAGATGCACCAATCTTTGATGCCCTCCATCCAGTTGAAGTAAATTTTAGAGAAACGCTCGGGCGTGAACTTGATCTTGTTGCGGGCGACCGCGTCGATGGCGGGGCGGGCGAGCGGCTCCATGCGGACGAACCACTGCTTGGAGACGATGGGCTCGACCGTGCTCTTGCAGCGGTAGCAGTGCCCGACGTTGTGCGTGTGCGGCTCGATCTTGACGAGCGCGCCGCAGGCCTTGAGGTCTTCGACGATCTTTTCGCGCGCGGCGAAGCGGTCCATGCCCTGATAGGCGCCCGCGTTTTCGTTCATCGTGCCGTCGTCGTTCATGACGCGGATGACGGGCAGATCATGCCGCAGACCCACTTCGAAGTCGTTGGGGTCGTGCGCCGGGGTGATCTTCACCGCGCCCGAGCCGAATTCGAGGTCGACGTAGTCGTCGGCGATGACGGGGATCTCGCGCCCGACGAGCGGGAGCACGAGCGTCTTGCCGACCATGTGCTCGTACCGCTTGTCTTTAGGGTTGACGGCGACGGCGGTGTCGCCGAGCATGGTCTCGGGGCGGGTGGTCGCGACGACGATGTACTCGTCGCTGTCCTTGACGGGGTATTTGAGGTGCCAGAAGAAGGAGGCATCTTCGCTGTACTCCACTTCCGCGTCGGAAAGCGCCGTTTTGCAGCCGGGGCACCAGTTGATGATGCGATCCCCGCGGTAGATGAGCCCCTTGTTATAGAGGTTGACGAACACCTCGCGCACGGCGCGCGAGCAGTTTTCGTCCATGGTGAAGGCGAGGCGAGACCAATCTGCCGAGACGCCCATCTTTTTGAGCTGCTCGACGATGCGGCCGCCGAACTTCTCCTTCCACTGCCAGGCACGGCGGAGGAACTCTTCGCGGCCGACGTCCTTTTTGGTCAGCCCTTCCTTCTTCATCTCCTCGACGATCTTGACCTCCGTCGCGATGGAGGCGTGGTCGCAGCCGGGAAGATAGAGAGCAGAGTACCCCTGCATGCGCTTGAAGCGGATGAGGATGTCGATGATGGTGTTGTCCAGCGCGTGCCCGAGGTGCAGCTGGCCCGTGATGTTGGGGGGCGGGATGACGATGGTAAACGGCACCTTGTTCGGGTCTACCTCCGCGCGGAAGTAGCCCTTGTCCATCCACTCTTTGTAGAGCCGCTCTTCGAAGCTCTTCGGATCGTACGTCTTTTGCATTTCCATGGTTGCACCTTTCCCTGCGCGGCCGGCCGCCGCGAAAAACATGATCATGCGCAAAATGCGCATTTTTACCCATTTTCGATTTTGGATAGAAATTATTATAAACAATCGGCCGCTGATTGTCAACCGAAAAGGGCGCGGGCGGCGCGGAAATATGCGCCCGCGCCGCAAGCGGCGCGGCTTGCGCGCTGAAACGGGAACGATCTGCGCCCTTGCCGCCGGCCGCCAAACGCGGCGGAACAAGGGCAGGCGGGCGGCCTGTCAAAATGCCGCCGCCGCGCATACGATGGAGTACGGAATTTTTTCCGCTACGGAGGGACCATGAAAAAACTGTTGATCGCCATTTTCAGTCTCCTCTTCGCCGTGCTGCCGCTTGCCGCGTGCGCAGACGGCGGAGAAGAGACGAAGACTATCCGCGTCAGCGAAGTGACGCACTCCATCTTCTATGCCCCCATGTACGCGGCGGACGCGCTCGGCTACTTCGAGGAGGAAGGGCTGGCCATCGAGCTGACCAATGCGGGCGGCGCGGACGCGGTGATGGCCGCCGTGCTTTCGGGCGGGGCGGACATCGGCTTCTGCGGGCCGGAGGCGGCGCTGTACGTGCTGATCGGCGGCTCGAACAACGTGCCCAAGGTGTTCGGCCAGCTGACCAAGCGCGACGGCTCCTTCCTCGTATCCCGCGTCGACGAAGCGGACACCTTTAACTGGAGCGAGAGCCTTGCGGGCAAGGAGATCCTCGCCGGACGCAAGGGCGGGGTTCCCGCAATGACCTTTGAATACATCCTCAACGAGCACGGGCTGTACGACGGGCAGAACGTGA
Organism: uncultured Bacillota bacterium; assembly: GCA_949287895.1. Classification (GTDB taxonomy): domain Bacteria; phylum Bacillota; class Clostridia; order Christensenellales; family Borkfalkiaceae; genus Borkfalkia. Next base: position 1,128 of record CASEIS010000012.1, on the reverse strand, counting down.
CCATGAACTACGACATCAACTTCAACTACATGACGGCCGCCTTCGAATCGGGCACGGCCGACTACTGCACGATGTTCGAACCGGGCGCCTCCGAATACGAGAAGGCGGGCAAGGGGTACGTCGTGGCGGCGGTGGGCGAGGCGTCGGGCGAGGTGCCCTACACCTGCTACATCGCGCGCGAAAACTACATCGACGCCAATGAAGAGAGCATCGAGGGATTTCTGCGCGCGGTGATGCGCGGCATCGCCTACATCAACGGGACGGACGAGGCGGAGGCCGCCGCACTGCTGCTCCCCTACTTTGACGGGAGCTCGGCGGAGTCTTTGGCGACATCGCTGCGCAGCTACAAGGCGATCGACGCCTGGCAGGAGGACATGACGATGACCGAGAGCGCCTTCGGGCGGCTGCAGGACATCATCGAGAACGCGGGCGAGCTGGAGAAGCGGGCAGAATTTACCGACCTCGTGGACACCTCCTTCTCTTCCGCCGTCTACAAACAGCTCAACGGCTGAACGCCGCGCGCTTTTACGAGAGGAATACGGCTATGAACAAGCGAACGGACGGACCCGCGCTCGAATTTCGAGGCGTGAGCCTGACCTACCACACAAAGCAGGGAGAGACTCTCGCCGCAGACGGCCTCGACTTTGCCGTGCAGGATGGTGAATTTGTCGCCGTGATCGGGCCTTCGGGCTGCGGCAAGACGACGCTGCTCTCCCTGGCGGCGGGGCTTTTGACGCCGACGCGGGGAGAAGTGCTCGTGTACGGCGAGCCGCCGACGCGGGGAACGGGGCGGTTCGGCTATATGTTGCAGCGCGACGAGCTGTTCCCCTGGCGGACGGTGGAGCAGAACATCCGCCTGCCGCTGGAGATCAGAAAGGACCGCGCGCCGCAGTCTGTGCAGCGGGCGCTCGCGCTCGCCGAAAAGTACGGGCTGGGCGGCTTTTTGAAGCAGTACCCCGGGCAGCTTTCGGGCGGGATGCGCCAGCGCGCCGCGCTCATACGCACCCTCGCCGCGCGGCCGGATATCCTGCTGCTCGACGAGCCCTTTTCCGCGCTCGACTACCAGACCCGCCTCAACGTGTGCGGCGACGTGTGCCGCATCATCCGCAGCGAAAAGAAGACGGCGCT
>CASEIS010000011.1 GCA_949287895.1 uncultured Bacillota bacterium | reverse complement strand
GCCCGCAGTACCGTCTGCGTTCGTAAAATTATCGAAAATGCCCTTGATCGTAGTATCCCAACTGCCCGTCGTGGTGTCGACAGCGGTCAGGTCGGACGAACGGACGGCGTTCGTCCACGTCAGGGCAAAGACGATGGTGTCCGTGCCGGGGGTGCGGTTGCCGTTTTCATCTTCCGTCGCCGCGGGCACGGAGAAGCCGGTCAGGTCGATCTCGAGGGTGTAGAATGTGGCGCTGCTGCGCTCGCAGTCGAAGTACAGCGCGGGCGCGGAGTCGCCGCTCACCTGGCGGGTGAAGCCGACGGAAAAGGTTTCGGTGCTCTGATAGGCGGTGATGGAGAGGATGCCGCCCGGGAGCTTCTCCTGCTCTTCCTCGGCGGGCTGATCGCTGCCCTCGCCCGTGCCGCCCTCGCCCGTGCCGGGGTCGGGAGTCGTCCCTTCGGCGATGGCCGTCTCGTTCCACGTCGCAGTCACCGTGCCGCCCGTCGAAGTCAGGCCGCCGCTCATGGTCAGCTCGACTTCGCCCTCGCCCGTCTGCCCGAAGGTATCCGAGGTCGCGGTGTCATAATACGTTTCGTCGGCCGTCCATGTGCGGTAGCCGCCGTACACGTAGCCGTGCGTCTCGTCCTCTCCGCTCGGGCCGGGGCACTTTTCGCCGCCCGTGCGATGCTTGACGAGGTCTGCGATGACGAACTGCGTGGTCAGCGGGTCGCCCATGGCGACGGTGCCGCCCGTGCCCGTTTCGGTATCGAAGATCTGCAGCGCTACGTTGTCCCAAAACTCGGCGGGCGCGCTCAGCTGCAGCTTGGGGTTGACGGCGACGTCGCTGTTGTTGACGGCGGTCAGGCGCACGGTGCGCGCGCTGCCCTGCCCCTGCTCCATCCAGCGGCCGCCGTATTCCTGCCAATAGTCCATATTGCCGAAGGATGTGCTGTTGATGCCGTCGACGGTGTAGGTGACATCGTAGCCGGCGACGGGCTGCTCTGCCTCGACGCCGCCCGTGCCAAAGTAGCGCGCGAAGGTGACGCCCGCCAGCAGCAGCGCCAGCGCGAGCAGCAGCGCGACGTACCTCCCCACGGGGTATCTTCTCTTTTCGGGAACATTGTTTGCGTTCATGTGCGTTCCTCTCTGCCGCCCTCCGCGCGGGAGGGCCTTGCGCCCGCTTGCCGGGGCGCGATATTTTTTCTCTTGCGGAAGGGCCGCCGCGCGGCCGAGCCGCTTACTCTTTCACTTTTTCTCTTTTCACGAGGCCGCTCAACAGGTCGATGAGCAGCCACAGCCCGACGCCCGCCGCCGCGGCGATGCAAAGCCCCGCCGGGCTCTGCAAAAAGGTGACAGCCGCCCCCAGCCCGGGCAGCGCGCACACCACCTTGCCGACGATGGCATCCTCCCCCACGGCGGGGTCGGGCGCGGTGTTGGCGTCCCCCTGCATCGTGTACGTTTCGCCGCTGACGGCGACGATGCGGTGGGTGGTGCTGGTGCCGTCGAGCGCGAGGTAGGTGACGATATCGCCGACGGCGTAGCCATCTTGCGCGCGGGTGACGATGAGGTCGCCCGCGTCGATGGCGGGGGCCATGCTGCCCGTGGCGACGGCGGCGGTCGCAAAGCCGAACACCGTCGGCGCGCGCACGCCCGAGGCTTTCGCGATGAGGATATACCCGTCATAGATGAGCAGCAGCGCGAGCAGGGCGGCGAGCACCCCCTTGCCTGCGAGGGCGGCGACGCGCGCAACGCGCTTCATTCTTCCTCCTCGACCTCGGCTGCAAAGTCGATGAGCAGGCGGTAGATGGCGCCGTTTTCGCCCGCGACGGTGTCGACGGGGTCGTTATCCCGCCAATACCACTCTACTTCAAACAGAGATTCAGACTGCCCCTCGATGGTAAACTCTGCAAAGCTCAGCTCGGTCGGGCCGACGTAATCTTCCTCCCCGCAGATGTAAGCGCCGTCGCGCTTCAGGCGGAAGCACAGGTCGATGCCGTATTCGTTCTCCTCGTCGAAGTCGAAGGAGAAGACGAGCGAGTGCTCGTTCTCGTTGACGAACAGGAAGCGGTAGCTGCCGCGCATGCCGGGCACGATCTCGTCGTAACCGCCGTCGCCGTAAAAGAGGGGGATATCCTCCATGTCCGACCAGTCGGCGCGCTCGTCGGTGTCTTCGACGATGAAGAAGACGGGCGCGCGCTCTGCCGGGCGCGACAGCCCGATGCCCACTCCCAGCAGCGCCGCCGCCAGCAGCAGCGCGAGGATGAGCAGCCAGAGGATGCCCCAATTAAAGTAGCGGAGCGTCGCGACGTACGCCCCCGCGGGGGTGCGGATGTTGTCGTTGCCGTCGACGTACCCGCTGCGCACATCCTGCGCGTACAGGTACACGCCGCCCGCCTCGCTCTCGGCAAAGCGCCCCAGCTCGGCATCCTGCGCGTCGTACCAGACGCTCTTGCGCACCTTGCCGATCTTTTCGCCGCGCTCGTCCACGACGGTCGCGCGGCGGGGCAAACGCGCCTTCATGCCGCCCCCGGCCGCCGCGGGGGCGTCTGCCTCCGGCGTGCCGCCGGGCGCCATGTCCGGCGCCGTAATTTCCATATCCATATCGTCGGGCACACTGCCTGCGCCCGCAAAGTCGGGCGCGCTTTGCGCACCCCTATCGTCGGGCACACTGCCTGCGCCCGTATCCGTCCATTGCTGTGCCGCGTTTTCCTCGCCGTTCAGGCCGCGGCGCGTGTTGTCCTTATCCATCCGTTCCCCTCAATGTCATCGCCCGCGCGGCGCGCGGGCCGGTCCGCCGCAGATCTCCCCTCCGCCGCCGCCACACACGGGGCGGAGAGGCCTTGCGCGGAGCGGGGCGCGCCCAAAGCGGGGGCGCCCCCTCGGTATGTTCTTTGAATTTGTAACTATGTGCGCAAATTATGCGGTGGGCCGCGTGGAGTTCTGCACTGCCGAATAGATCAGCGTGCAGCCGACGCTTTCGACATACATACCCGCCCAAGTATCGATGGTATCGGCATAAGCAGCATTGGTCGCATCGCCGTCGCTGTCCTTATCGGCAGAAGTCCAAATGACTTCGGCAAAGACATAGACAGTCTTGTTCGAATTCGCTTCGATTTTGAAAGTACCACCATTTGCAAGCACTTCGCCATCCTGGTATGTAGCACTGTCGTCTGTATACAACACAAGCGTAAAGAGGCCGGAAATCTGGGCTGCTGAAGCGCCGTTGCCGGAAACGCCACTCTCCGTCTTCGTATAACCGGTTTCATCAAACTGAATACTATCTTCCAGCGTGATGCCGAGATCGGATGCCGTAATAGTGACGAGCGCGTCGACATCGCTGTTACTGGAAATGGTCGCAACCAGCTTTTTGCCGGTCGTGTTCTGACGAGCCGAAGTACCGTTATACGCATCCATTGAAGGAGACAGCTTATCCGTAGAGAAGTTTTGAGTCGCCGAATCGGTGATCGAAACATCCCACTCGGCGACGCCGACAGACGCCGTGCCCGAACCACCGCTGGCATACCGCGCGAAGGTGCTGCCCAGCAAACAGCAGCTGATCAGCGTCAGGATGAACAGAGCAAGCACGAGTTTAGACGCGATGTTCTTCTTGTTAGTCATGATATCCTCCCAAATTATTTTGAAAAAAATATTGTAACCCGCGCCCCGCGTGTGGTCGGGGCGCGCCATTACCTAAACTTGTTCGTCGTCCGCGGGGTTGTCCGCCGCCTGTGCGGGCTCTTCCGCAAGGGGCTCTTCCCCCGCGTCAGCTTCTTCGCCGACATGTTCTTCTTCCCCCATGGGGGCTTCTTCGCCCGCGGCCCGTTCTGCAAAGCCGAGGGGCTCGTCGCCGAAGGGCACTTCTTCTACCCCCGCAGCGCTATCGACGATGGCGCGCAGGCGGGCGATCTCGGCGTCCTTTTCCTGCAGGGCGTCCCCCTGCTCGGCGGCGAGGCGGCGGTTGCGCAGGGCGATGCGCACGACGTCGTAGACGATGTAGGCGACGACGGGCACGCCGATGCACAGCAGCATGCCGAGGGGGGTCTGCAAAAACAGCACCGCCGCGCCCAGCCCGCCGACGGATGCGACGCACAGGCCGAGGACGTCTTCGATGGCGGTGGCGCCGTCATCGATGGTGTTGCCGTCGCCGCGGGTGACGACGTAGCGGATGGCGCCGCCCTCCTCGCCCAGCTCGACGATGCGGTGGGTGACGAAGTAATAGTTGCCCTGCTCGTCCTTTTGGCGGAAGGTGACGATCTGCCCGACCTCGAGCTGCTGCTTGTCCTCCTCCGTCAGCATATCGACGAGGATGAGCGCGCCGCCCGCGAAGCTGTCCTCCGCGTCGCCCTTCATCGAGTCCGTCTCCACGGCGAGCGGCGCGAGGCCGAACACCGAAGCGGGCACCGTTTTGTCGATGTTGCTGCGGATGGTCAGCGTGAGGTTGATGATGAAGATGGGCAACAAGATCGCCGTCAGCGCGATGAGCACTGCCACGGCAATGATGTGCCGCACGCGCTTGGCGTCGGCCATATCTGCACTCCTCTCCCGCTCTGTATGCAGAGCAGAAATATTACGAATAGTCGATATTTTAGGGGTGTTTCTCAAAAATTGCAAAAACGCTATAAATTTTTGCTTTCCCCACCCCGCGAAAAATATTTTATATTTTAATATTTATTGGCGCGAAAGGCGGTGTCACTGCGAATTTTTAGCCTTAAACAGTCATATTTTGGCGTATTCGGTCATTTTTTGACGCATATAAAATAACACAATATCTTCCTCTCGTCAACCCTTTTGTAAATATTTCAAAAGAAAATTTTTGTAAAATTTATACCCGGCCGAGCAAAATTTCCCACGCCCGCCCCGCATGGGGCAAAAGCGGTACGCGGCGGAGCGCGATATCCTATCCTTATTTATATATAAAAAGCCCCCGCGGCGCTTTCGCGCTGCGGGGGCGATGGAGATATCGACAAATTATTTTACCTGGTCGGGCGGGGTACCCTTGCCCGCACGGCGGGCGAGCGCGTAGATGGAGGGCTGCTCGTTGGAGGCGGGCGCGTCCGCCGCCGGGGGCGCGGCGTGCGCGGCAGGCGCAGCGTGGTTCTCGAAGTTTGCCATGCGGCCCTCGGGCGGGGTGACGTCTTCGCGGCGGATATCCGTGCGGATAAAGCGGCGCAGCGGGTCGGCCGCGGCGCGCTTGGCGCGCAGCTCGGCGCGGCGTGCCTCCTCCGCGGCGATCTTTTTGCGGCGGCGCATATCCAGCAGCAGCCACAGTTCGACGAGGATGAGCAGGACGATGAGCGCACCGATGCCCAGCAGCGCGTACAGCTGGCCGGCGGGGTACTTGGCGAGGGCGGTCAGCGACACGGCCGCGAGCAGCGCCTCCTCCTTTTTGATAAAGCGGCGGCGGCGCACGGCGGTGACGATGACCAGCGCCAGCAGCACGGCCGCGACGGCTATGCCGATGAGGATGGGCACAAACAGCGACAGTTCTGCGCTGACGAACACGAAGTAAGAAAAATCTTGCACGTGGATGATCGCCTGGCGCCCCTCGACGGTGTAGTCGAGGTCGTCGATGACGTCGCCGTGGATGTGCAGGATGGAAAACTCGGTGCCGAGCAGCGACTCGGGGATCTCGATGCGGATGGTATAACTGCTGCCCGTGCTCTCGGTGTATTCCTCGCCCGTCGACTGCACGACGAGGCGGATGTCGTAGACATATTCGATGATGACGCCGCCGTCAAAGCCGGCCGCTTCGGCGAGCACGTCGGCGTCGCTCTCCAGCGACCAGAAGGCGGTCGAGCCCTCGAGCACGGCGGAGGAACGGACGGTGACGCCGTCGGGGATGCCGCTGCCGCCCTCGACGGAGACGTTGTCGTTATCCACCTGCGGGAGGTTGACGTGCAGGGTGCCGGCGTCGATGAATACGGTATAGGCGACCTGCACGCCGTCGAGGCGGTAGTTGGTGACGTTGACGCCGTCGCCGAGGAGCATCAGGCAGACGACGTACTCGCCCGCGTACTGACCGCTGAAATCGGAGGGCTGCGACCAGCCGTCGCCGATATCGACGCCGTTGCCCGCGTAGCAGACGGTCATATCCGCGGCCAGGCCGTCCTCCTCCATCAGCGCGGCCTTTTCTCCCGTCGGCACGATCTGCACGGGGGTGACCACCGTGGGGGTGCCGCCCTCGACGAAGATCCACGTCGCATCGACGGGGAGGAAATCTTCTGCGGAAACTTCGAGGGGAAGCAGTTCGAATCCGCCCGCGTAGACGGGGTCGGTATCGCCGATATTGACGCCCGCCATCGCGACGAAGACGGAGTAGACGGTATCGGCGTTGAAGTCGGTCGGGCGCAGCGACGCAAGCTCACGCATCTCGCCGTCCATGCGCACATACCAGCGCAGCGTGACGGTGCTCCAGACGGCGGAGAGGGCGTCTTCTGAAGGCGCGATGCTGCCGCCGAGCACGAGCTGTTCGCCCGAAACGCCGTATACCGGTTCTGCGGGCGGCGTATAGCGGAAGAAGTCTTCTGTGATGCGCAGCACGGAGACGGTCAGCGTGACGTCGGAGACCAGCCGCCCGAGGGTGACGCTCTCGAAACTCTCCCCCGCCTGCGCGAGATCTGCGCCCGCGGTGACGGCGACGTCTGCGAGCAGGTAGCCGGCGTCGGGCAACAGCGCGAGGGAGAGGTCGCTGCCGTAGGGGGCGGTAAACACGTCGCCGCCGCGGTAGGCGGCGCCCTCGTACACGACGGCCGCGCCGCTCGTTTCGGGCATGGACACGGCAACCTGTTCGAGGCTGTACAGCGCGACGCCCGCGCCCTCGGGCACGAGCAGCAGGTCCGCCCTGCCTGCCGGCAACACGAAGGCCGTGCTGCCCTCCGCGATGGCGAAGGTGCCGCAGTAGTCGGGCACCGTCGCCACGACGAGCGCATCGCCCGCGTAGCCGCTCGCGGAGAGGGTGCAGCCGGGCGCGGCGTAGATGTCCGCGCCGCCGCACGCGAAGGAGGCGGCAAGGTCGGGCGATATGGTCAGCTGCCCGCCCGTGTAGGTGACGGCGTCGCCCTCCGCGGTGACGGAGAGGCTGCCGCCCAGCGACGCAGCGCCGCCGCGCACGGCGATCGC
>CASEIS010000010.1 GCA_949287895.1 uncultured Bacillota bacterium | reverse complement strand
CCGCCGGGTCGCGCAGCGCGGTCAGCGCCGCCGCCGGCACAAACAGCAGCAAAAACAGTACGTTCATAACATCCCTCCCCCTATCCTATGCCCCGCCCTGCCCGCATATGTTTTTTGGAGGGAAGAAGGCCGCCCGCCCCCCGGCCGTGCGGCAAAAAACTGCCCCATGCAGGGGCAGTTCGTGCCCGCGCATGGGCCATGCAGAGGGCGTTCGCCCGCGGGCAAGGGGCAGGGGAGGGTGCCCGCCCCGCGCAGACAAATTCAAAAAAACAAAGGGGCGCGCGCAAACAAAAAAGCGGCCAAATAGGCCGCTTCGGCTATTTTGTCTGGGGCGGGAGGGCGTCGCACAGCAGGTCGGCAAGTTTTGCCAGTTGTGCGGGCGAGAGCGTCTCGCCGCGCGCCTTTTCGGGCACGCCCGCCTCTTGCAGCACCGCCTGCGCCCGCTCGCGCGGCAGCTTAAAGGCCTGCATCAGGTTGTTTTCCAGCGTCTTGCGGCGGGAGAGGAATGCCGCGCGCACGGCAGCGCGGTACATCTTGGCGTCGCGCACGGGGATGCGCCCCTCGATAAAGTTGAGCTGCACCACCGCGCTGTCCACGTTGGGCACGGGGTAAAACATCCGCCGCGGCACCAGCTTTACGATCTTCGCGTCCGCCCGCCGCGCGATGGCCGCGGTGATCGCGCCGTAGTCTGCCGTGCCCGCCTGCGCGCAAAAGCGCCGCGCCACGTCGTCTTGCACCATCACGGTGAGCGACTGTACCTTTTTTGCGTCGTCGAGGAATTTCGTCACCAGCGGCGTCGTGATGTAGTAGGGCAGGTTGGCGACGACGGCGTAGGGGGGAAGCGCCTCTTCCAGCTTTGCCATGTCCTCGCGCGCAAAGTCGCGGAACACGACCTCCACGTTGTCCAGCCCCGCCAGCGTCTCGGCGAGGACGGGCTGCAGCTTGGCGTCGATCTCGTAGGCGATGACCCGCCCCGCCTGCTTCGCCAGTGCGCGCGTCAGCGTGCCCGCCCCGCAGCCGATCTCGAGCACCGTCGAATTTTTGTCGATACCCGAAAGCTCTGCGATGGAGTCGAGCAGGTTCGTGTCCGTGATAAAATTCTGCCCGAACTGTTTTTTGAAGGAAAATCCGTGTTTTTGCAGTATGGTGCGAATATCCATGGAAAAACTCCGAGCCTTATTCGATGTATTTCCGTACCCGCAGCGTCACCCCCGCGCGGGCGGCGATCTCGCGGCAGGCGGCGATCTTCTCCTCCCCGATGATATCGACGACCGAAAACCAGGTGTCGATGCCCCGCTCGGCGCACTTTTTGGCAAACTCCTGCAGCCCCGTAAAGGCGGCTTCGCCGAAGGCGGGGCGGCAGAGGGCGACGTACGCCGCCGCCGTCGCCTCGTTGAGGCTGACGTTGATCTTGTCGATCGCGCCGGCGAGCTCGGCCGTCACGTCGCGCTTGTGGATGAGGTTCGCCTGGCCGTTGGTGTTGATGCGCGTCACGCCGCCGCGCGCCTTGATCTCCTTCGCCACGGCAAGCAGCGCGTCCAAGCGGATGGTCGGCTCGCCGAAGCCGCAAAACACGTATTCGCGGTATTTGCCGATGTCCGCGGGCAGTCGCGCGATCACCTCTTCCGCGCGCGGCTCGCGCGCCAGCCACAGCTTGTGGCCGAAGTAGTCTGCCTTTTCGTTGCGCACGCAAAAGGTGCAGTCGTTGGTGCAGCGGCTGGTCAGGTTGATGTACAGGTTTCCGTCCAGTTCGTAAGTGAAATTTTCGTAACGTTCCATAGGTTTACAGCGTCTCCCCGCGCAGCTTGGTAAACAGCGTGCGCGCGTTTTGTTCGATTTGTTCGCACAGCGCCTCGAGCGGTTCGCCGCGCAAAAGCGCGAGCTTTTCATACACCTTGACCACGTTCGCGGGCGTGTTCAGCGTGCCGCGCAGCGGTTCGGGCGCGAGGTAGGGCGAGTCCGTTTCGGCAAGGATGCGGTCGGCGGGCACCATTTTGGCGACCTCGTCCAGCCGCCGCGCGTTCTTAAAGGTCACCGGCCCCGCAAAGGAGATGTACAGCCCTAATTTCAGGTACTCCTTCGCCGTCTCGGGGCTGCCCGAAAAGCAGTGCATCACCCCGCCGTGCGCCAGCTTTGCGCGGTTGTCGCGTAAAATGCGCAGCGTGTCCGCCGCCGCGTCGCGGCTGTGGATGATCACGGGCAGGCCGAGCGCGTCGGCCATCTCGAGCTGCGCGGCAAAGGCGCGCTGCTGCGCCCCCTCGTCCGTGCCGTCGTAGTGGTAGTCCAGCCCGATCTCCCCGACGGCGACCCCCTTGGGCGCGGCGAGCAGGCCCGCCATGCGCTCGAAGTCTCCCTCGGCAAAGTCGGCGAGGTTGGAGGGGTGCAGCCCCGCGGCAAAAAACAGCCCGCGGTGCGCCTGCGCCTGCCTTGCCGCCAGCGCGGAGGACGCATAGTTCCAGCCCACGTCGATGACCATGCCGACGCCCGCCGCGCGGATGTCTGCCAGCAGTTCGCCCGTCTCCTTGTATTTGTCCTCGTAGTTGAGGTGTGCGTGAGAGTCTATATAGATCATGTTTGAAGAAGAAACGATAGCCCTTGTATTTTAACTCTATTGTACCCCATTTAAGCTTATTCGTCAACAAAAAACGCGCGGGATGTGCCCGCGCGTTGAGGTGGCTGCCTTGCGGCGTTAAGTTTTCTTCTGTTCGCCGTGCGCGGCGGCGTTTGCGGCGGCGAGGTCGTCGATCAGCAGGCGGATATGCGCGAGCTGCGCTTCGCTCAAACCGTCCGCGCGCAGGGCGGCGCTCTCTAACCCGAGCAGATAGTCGCAGCTTACGCGGAAGTACTGCGCGATGCGCACCAGCATCTCGACGGAAGGCTGAATATTATCGTTTTCCCAATTCGAGACGCATTGCTTGCTCACGCCCAGCGCCGCGGCCAGATCGACCTGCGTCATGCCGAGGGCGGTGCGCAGCGCCTTGATCCGTTCATGTAACATAGTATTCTCCTCTCGAAGATTTCTCGGCAGGCTGCTGCCAGCGAAATCTTCCGATTTGATGACAACCCGCTGTTCACCGCTTATACAAGCGGTTCGGCAGCGGGTTTCTCTTTTTGCGGCATATTTAGGGGCACGCTTTTTAATAAATGCCGCAAATTCACTCTTTCTGCAAAAGCCTAACGGCAAATACAGAGCGCCGGCAAGCAACGGCGTGCAACGACGAGCTCGCGCGAGTAATTCAAAAAAACAATTCGAAAAATTTCACGAGCCTCTATTTCTCCGAGACGCTGATATCTCTCTCCACCGTGACCACCGCGCCGAGGTTTTTGCTTTCTCCCATATGGGAGACGGCGTCGGTGATGCGGGCGCGGATCTGCGCGTCCGTCAGCGCGCACTCGAAGGGCGCTGCCACCTCGAACACGAGGTTGGCGTGCGTCTTGCCGCCCACCACGCGGAAGTCGTGCATGCGCAGGGTGGGGTCGATGGCGCGCACCGCCGCCTCCGTCTGCTCGCGCAGGCGGTTGACCTGCGGGTCGTCCAGCACGAGGGGGTCGATATGTACGGTCAGCAAAATGTTCGTCTGCGCGGCGAACTGCTTTTCGATGGCGTCGGCCAGATCGTGCGTCGCCATCAGCGGCATATTCGAGTCTACCTCGACGTGCACCGTCGCGTACAGCTTGTTTTGCCCGTAGTTGTGCACCGTCAGGTCGTGCACCCCGTGCACCCCTTCAAAGGCGCACACGCGCGCCTCGATGTCGCGCAGCACCTGCGGGTCGGGGGCGGTGCCCAGCAGGCGAGAGACCGTCTCGCGCAGGATGCCCGCGCCCGTAAAGCCGATAAACACCGCGACGGCCGCGCCCATGTAGCCGTCCAGATCAAAATTCGTATAGTGAGAGATGATCAGCGAGATGAGCACCGCCGTCGTCGCCGCGGCGTCTGAAATGCTGTCGGCAGCCGTCGCGCGCAGCGTCTCCGCGTCCAACTTCTTCCCCCAATAGCGGTTGAAGAAGAAGAGGAACAGCTTCGCCGCCACCGCCGCGCCCAGCACGGCGACGAGCGCCCACGAAAAGCTGCTCTCCGTAGGCGTAAAGATCTTCTGCACCGACTCGATGGCCAGCTCTGCCGCCACCACCAGCACGATCAGTGCGATGACCAGCGCCGCGATGGTCTCCGCACGCTGGTGCCCGAAGGGGTGCTCGCGGTCGGCGGGCTTTTCGCTCACCTTCAGCCCGATCAGCGACACGATGTTGCTGCCGCAGTCGGTCAAATTGTTCATGCCGTCCGCCAGCACCGACAGCGCGCCCGTCACCGCGCCCAGCGCGATCTTCGCGGCGGCCAGCAGCGTGTTCACCGCGATGCCCACCCCGCCCGATATCGCGCCCATGCGCGCGCGCAAGGCCTCGTCGTTTCTGCTCTGCATGCGCGTCACTCCACGGGGGTGTAGTCGATGGCGGCGGGGATGTCCGTCGCCTCCAGCTTGAAGATGACCGGCCGCAGCCCGTCGTTGCAGGACACGATCGCCACCCCCGGCACGCGGATCCAGTCAGAAAAGTAGAAGGGATCCCGCCCCGCGCCGTGCGCCAGGGCGAATACATATTGGTAGATGGCCTTCCACGCCTCGTCGCACAGCCCCTCCGGCTTGGCGTAGTCGGCGTAAAACACCTGCCCCTCGCGCAGCATGGGGCAGCGCTTGAGCCCCTCCGCGCCGTACTCTTTGGCGAGATCTTCCTGCAGCGTCCGCCGCAGCACCGTGATCCTGACTTTGTTCATATCCTGCCTCCGTAAAACTTTTTCAACGATCTTATTTTTTGTGGGGAAGAAGGCGCCCTTCGCCCCCGCCTCTCTTTCTTTCGCGCCCCGCAGGGGGCGCTCACAGCAAGTCTTTCAGCTTAGAGATGTCCGTCACCCACTCGTGGCGGCTGCGCTCGGCGTGTATGCGGTTTGCCTCGCCCAGCGCGGCGTGATACTCGCTCTGCGTGCAGCCGTTCACCGCCATAAAGTGCGCCTGCGCCTGCTTTTCGCGCCCGAGCAGAGAGGTGCGGCCGATGTGGATGACGGCGTGGCAGGCGGGGCATACGGCGACGATGTCTTGTAGCTTCTGGATATGCTTTTTGTCGTCGTAGCTCCACACCTCGTGCGCTTCCAGCCGCCCGGCCGCGCCGCAGATGCTGCACCGCCCGCCCGCGCGCGCATAGGCGGCGCGCCGCAGTTTATCCCAAACCTCTTTGGGCAGCGCGCTGCGCAAATTCACCTGCCAGCACCCGTCCGGCACGAGCTGAAAGTTCAGCTTGTATCTCTTTTTTTCCATACCATCAGTATAGCATAAACGGCCGCGTTTGGCAACGGCAGCCGCCCGCTTTGCCGCGCAATTTTGCGCGCGTCGCGCAGTTCGCTTGGCAGCGGCACAGTTTTTCTTCAAAAAAATAGGCGCATAAAAAATACAGATGTATCTTGCACATGCGCAGTTCATATGGTATAATACAGGCGGAGGGATGCCCATGAATTACGCCAATGCCGAGCGCTTTTTGAAGAGCTACAACAAGATCGAAAGCCAGCTCAAGCTGCTGTACGGCGGCCCGCCCACACAGGCGTTTACCGACCTCGTCAAGCGCTGCAGCGACCGCAACATCACCGTCCGCCGCTACGAAAACGAGCTCATCGACTACGGCAAGCTGCGCAACGCCATCGTCCACCGCGCGGGGGGAGAAGAGCTGTTCATCGCCAATCCCAGCGACGACGTCGTCGAAACGATCGCCTACATCGAGCGCCAGCTTTGCCGCCCGCCCTACGTCACCGACGTGTTCAAGTGCAAAAAGATCAGCGCCGTCTTCGCCGACAAGCCGCTGCTCACCGCCGTGCAGGCCTTCGGCACCAGCGAAAAGAAGACGCTCGTCGTCTACGACCACGGCAACATGGTCGGCGTGCTCAACTCGTACTACCTCTTCCGCTTGCTCTACAGCCGCGCCGCCGCGGGGGAGGACCTCACAAAGTACCTGCAAAGCACCCCCTGCGGCGCCGTGCTCGACGAGGCGCTGCTCGCCCGCTATGCACTCTTCGATGCCGCCGCCACCGTCTTCGACGTATTCGAGGCGTTTGAAAAGCGCAAGGACCTCTACGCCGTCATCGTCACCGAGCACGGCATCGTGGGGGAGAAGGTGCTGCTGCTCTTGACCCCGTCAGACTTCCCCGCCATCAACCGCTATCTCGAAGCGTACAACGCCAAAACCTTTTGACCGTTGTTTTGTAATTTCTTTTTTTGATTTTCTTTCACAAAAAAATCAAAAATTTTTTCAAAAAAGGTATTGACAAATCAAAAAAGTATGCTATAATAATGGTACAAACAACGGAAGAGATCTCTACGGAACAGGCAAAAGCAGCCAAAAGTTTCGCGATCGGAAGCAATTCCCGCGCGCGACGAGATCCGGTCAAACTGCGCAGGCCCTTCGAATGGAAAGGGCGGCCGAAGAAGGACTCGCAAGCGGTAAAAGAGCGTACGAAAGCGTGCAAAAGCAAAATGCCGATGCCGGATCTGAACTTCTTCCATCTGCAGAACTTTCGCAAAGCCGAAAAAAGACCTTAAAAAAGTGTTTTGAAGGTGCAGCCAAAGAGCCGGATCGGGCGTATCTGAATCTAATCGCAACAAGATGCGTACACGGAAAGGCAAAGAGGAAGCGGCGAAAGAGAGGGAGCGAGGAAAAAAGCCGTAAAGAGCAAAGCCGTCGTTTGCATGATCGTTGCAGAACGCACAGGTAAGATGTCGGAACAACATCCCAAGCAAGATGTCGCAACAACATCCCAAGCCGCAGATTTTTTGAAGCGGGCAAAATTGCGTTCCTAAAAAACCCCCAAGTGCAAATAAAACGCAAAGAAGCCGAAAACGCTGAAAAAGATACGGCGATCGGAATGATCGATGTGCAGTTAAGGGGAAAACTAAGCGGATCGGAAAAGAAAAAGAAAAATATCCAAAGAGCCGTTGTTTTAACGAGCGGAATGCTCAAAAAAGTTAAAAAGTGTAAGTAACGGTTCGCCATCGGATAACTTTTTGGAATGACCGAAAGGCAAACAAGTTCGCAAAGATCATGGAAGCGAGGCGGTCCCCCTGGCGGGGACCGCCTTGAATCTCCGGAAAAGCTCGGAGGAAAATCCAACAAATTCGGGGAAAGAGGGGCGCGGAGAGCGCCTCTTTTATTGTGTCTCGGAGAATTTGTTTTGAGCTGTCAAAACAAATTCTTCCGATTTTTAGAGAAAACCCGCTGTTTGCCGCTTTTTAAGCGGCTCGGCAGCGGGTTTTCTCTCTTTGCGGCATTTTTAGGGGCACGCTTTTTAATAAATGCCGCAAATTCACTCTTTCCTCAAAAGCCTTCCGGCAAATTGGGGGAAAAAGCAAAAAGTGCGATTTTTGCTTTTTCGATCGTTTCTATAAAATGGAAGAGTGGCTTTGCTTGCGCGAGAAATTAAGTTCACAAAATTTCTTTTGAGCTGACAAAAGAAATTTTCGTGATTTGAGGGGAACCCCGAGCGGTTTTCCCCTCAGCGGCGCGCCTTTTAAGGGCACGCTTTTTTTTGCGCGCCGCTTTCACCCATAAGGAGCAGGGTTCCCGAAAATCGCAGCGGAGCGAAGCGTCGCGAGATTTTTGGGAAGAGGAGGAGCCGCCGTGCAAGCCGTGCCTTTTGCCAAAAGCAAAAGGCTGGCAAGCGAAGGCGAGCGACGACGAGCTCACGCGCAAATTGGGGAAAAGGCAAAAGTTGATTTTGCCTTTTTCAAGGGGTTTAATAAAATCAATGCGGCGAAAGATCTTTTCGCCCGCTTTCACGCATATTTTTTCAAACGCATAGGATGTATCGTTCATTTTTTTCGGGGAGGATGGGCGATGCGCGGCGATGCGGGCACAAAACAATTTTCGGAGGCGGCCGCTCGGGGCGAAGGAGCGGATGCGATCAAAAGAGAGGCCGGCGCGCGGCCGGCAGGGGATATAAAGGCGGCGGATGCCGCACAGACGGCGGAGCCCCGCGGCGCGGAACGGGAGGGGCTGCTCACCGCGGAACGGGCGAGCTTGCCCGGTGCGGAACGGGCGAGCCTGTCCGCAGAGCAGAAAAGTGCGGGCGGCGGAGGGGCGTACACCCTTTTATGGCCGCAGACCTGCCGCATTTCGCCGCGCGCGGTCATCGGCAAGGGCGCGGTGATCGGGCCCTTTTGCAGCGTGGCGGCGGGTGCAATCGTCGGCGCAGACGCGGCCGTCGGGCCCTTCTGTACCCTCGGCGGGGGCGCGGCGGTGGAGGAAGGTGCGCGCATCGGGCCAAATTGCCGCATCTTCCGCTTTGCGGTCGGCAAAAGTGCCCGCATCGGCGGTGGCTGCACGCTCGAGGGCGGCACAGTCGGGGAAGGAACGCAGGTCGGGCAAGGGTGCGCCGTTCAAAGGGCAAATGTCGCCGCAAACGCGGTCATCGGGCAGGATTGTACCTTGAAAAATGCGGCGCTCGGCGCAAGCGCGGTCGTCGGGCAGGGGTGTTCGCTGCGGGGCGCCCGCATCGGCGGGGGCGCGCGCGTCGGCGCCGGCTGCACCTTG
>CASEIS010000009.1 GCA_949287895.1 uncultured Bacillota bacterium | reverse complement strand
GAACGGGAAGCCGTCTCTCTCGTGCAGGCGGGCGCGGGGCAAGACCTCGTGCTGCTGCACGGCTACCTCTCCTGCAAGGAGAGCTTCTATTACCAGATACGGTTTTTGTCCGCCTTTTATCGGGTGACCGCCTTCGATTTTTGGGGGATGGGCCAAAGCGCGCCCCTGCCCGCCGCGTGGTCGGTCTCCGACTACGCCGCCCATACCCATGCGCTGCTCGAAGAGCTGGGCATCCGCCGCGCGCTGCTGCTCGCCCATTCCTTCGGCGGGCGTGTGGCGCTCAAGCTGCTGGCGGAGGGAGATATCTTCTCGCACGCGCTGCTCACCGGCTGCGCGGGCGTGCCGCCGCGGCGGGGCGCCGTATATAAGGCGCGGGTGGGGGCGTACCGCATGGTGCGCCGCGTCGCCCCCCGCTTTGCCGAGCGGCACTTCGGCTCGGCGGAGTACCGCACCCTCTCCCCCCTGATGCGGGAGAGCTACAAAAAGATCGTCAACGAGGACCTGACCCCCTGCCTCGCGCACATCCGCGCGCGCGTGCTGTACGTGTTCGGCGAGCGCGATGCCGCGACGCCGCCCTACATGGCGCGCATCCTGCACGATGGCACGGCGGGCTCGCAGCTCCTCTTTCTGCGCGGCTGCACGCACTTTTGCTTCTGCGAGCAGCCCGCGCGCTTCAACGCCGTCGCGCGGGAGTTCTTTCCGCTGCGGCGAGCTCTATCGCGAGAGGAAGAAAGCAATGTTTGAATGGTATCGCATCGTCGAATACGCGGGCGTCGCGCTGGGCGCCGCGCTGCTGTACGCGCTGTGCGCGGGCAGGTCTTTGGGCGTGCTGCAGCAGGCGGGCTATAACGGCAAAAAGTACGCCGCGTGGGTGCGGCGCAAGGGCAACATGGTGCGCTCGCGCAACACCCTTCTCGCCTTCCTCATCGCCCTCTCCATGCTCGTGCTGGGCGTCTGCTTCTCCTTCGCGGGCAGGTGGGCGGCGTACATCGCGCTCGCGCCCATCATCCTCTTCACCCTCCTCTTCTGCGTCGCCGACCGCCGCGCCCTCAAGGTGCCCCTCGTGCGCACCGCGCGCGCCGCGCGCATCCAGGTGCTGGACGCATTCGTGCTCTTCGTCTGCGCGGCCGCCCTCGCCGTCGGCGCAAACGCCCTCTGGCTGGAAGTTTGGCCGCAGGTCGAGCTGGTCGAGCACCTGCGCTACCTGCCCCTCGCCGTGCTGCCGCTGCTCTTCCCCGAGCTGCTGCGCCTTGCGAACGTGCTCGAAAAGCCCTTCTCCTCCGCCAAAAACCGCCGCTACCTCGCGGTGGCGAAGAAGAAGCTGCTCGCCGCCCCCTGCGTCAAGATCGCCGTCACGGGCAGCTGCGGCAAGACGAGCGTCAAAAACTTCCTCGCCGGCATCCTCGGCGAGCGCTACCGCGTCTTTGCGACGCCCGCCTCTTACAACACCCCCCTCGGCATCGCCAAGGCGATCGAGGGCGTCGACCTCTCGCAGTATGACTGTTTCATCGCCGAGATGGGCGCGCGGCATAAGGGGGACATCGCCGAGCTGTGCGAGCTGGTCCGCCCCGACCACTGCATCGTCACCGGCATCTGCCCGCAGCACCTCGAAACGTTCGGCACCGTCGAGGGCATCGTCGCCGCCAAAGGCGAAATTTTGCGCGGCACCAAGCGGGGCGGCTTTGCCGTCATCGGGCAGGACGAATACACCGCCCGCCTCGACCCCGCCGCGGCGGGGCTGAAAAAGGTCTCCGTGGGCGAACACGGCGAGTTCGGCGCCTTCGGCGTCGTCTGCTCGCCCGAGGGCATCGACTTCGACCTCGCGCTCGGCATTTTGCAGATGCCCGTGCACGCCCGCCTGCTGGGCGCGCACAACGCGCAGAACATCGCGCTGGCGGCGGCGCTCGCCTGTAAGCTGGGCATGGAAAAGGAGGAGATCGCCGCGGGCATCGCCAAGCTCGACTTCGTTCCGCACCGCCTGCAGCCCATCTATGCGGGCGGGGTGGTCATCCTCGACGACGCCTACAACGCCAACGTGCGCGGGGCGGCGGCCGCGCTCGACGTGCTGCGCCTGTTCGGCGGGCGCAAGTTCGTCGTCACCCCCGGCCTCGTCGAGCTGGGCGTGCTCGAGGAGAGCGAAAACGCCGCTCTCGGCGAGCAGATGGTCGGGCTGGACGGCATCCTGCTGGTCGGCTCCACCCTCGTCACCGCCGTGCGCCGCGGCTACCTCGCGGCGGGCGGCATCGAACAGCGCGTCGCCGTCTATCCGACGCTCGACGCCGCCAAAGAGGCGCTCGCGTCCGAGCTTGTGCCCGGCGACGCCGTCCTCTTCCTCAACGACCTGCCCGATATCGACATGTGAACAGGTGCGCATCGGCGGAAGCGCCGTACGGCCGCCGCGGTTTTTCTGTTTTGCGGCCGCGCAGCTTTGCGCGGCCGAAGCAGTGCGCGCGCGACGGAGAAGCCCTTTTCAAAAGAAAAAAATAAAAGAGACACCAAAGCGAAGAATCTGTTGCGGAGGTGTTTTTTTATGCAAAAAAACGTGGCGGTGCTGTTCGGCGGCATCTCCTGCGAAAACGAGATCTCCATCATCACGGGGGTGATGGCGGCAAATCTGCTCGACGGAACGCGCTACGCCGTGTACCCCGTGTACATCGCGCAGGACGGCGAGCTGTACACCGGGCGCGAGCTTTTAGATACCGCGGCGTACGCGGGCAGCCGCGAAAAGTGGAAGCGCGCGGTCATCGCGGGCGGCGTGCTGTACGAGCGGCGGGGCAAAAAGCTGCGCCCGCTGTGCAAGGTCGACGGCGCGCTCAACTGCTGCCACGGCGCGCGGGGAGAGGACGGCGCCGTTGCGGGATTGCTCGACCTCAACCGCATTCCCTGTGCCTCCCCCGGCATCGCCCCCTCCGCCGTGTGCATGGATAAGTGCCTGACAAAGCTCATCGCCCGTGCCCTGGGCGTGCCGACCGCGCCCTGGCTGCGCATCGCGGAGGAGGACTTCCGCAAGCGGGGCGCCTTCGCCGTCAAGTGCATCGAAGAGCGCCTCGGCTACCCCGTCATCGTCAAGCCGGCGCGGCAGGGCAGCAGCATCGGCGTCGCCGTCGCGGAGGACCGCGCCCGCCTGCAGCTCGCCATCCGCGCGGGCTTCGCCTACGACACCCTCCTCCTCGCCGAAAAGTATTTTTCCGACCGCCGCGAGGTCAACTGCGCCGCCTACCGCCGCGGGGAGGAGATCGTGCTCTCCCCCTGCGAGGAGCCCAAAACGGCGCACAAGTTCCTCACCTTCGCCGACAAGTATGCCGAAAACGCCAAGGGCGCGCGCAGCGAGTTCCCCGCAAAGCTGGCAAAGGAGACGGCGGCGCGGGTGCAGGGGTACACCAAGCTGCTGTACCGCCGCCTCGACATGGTGGGCGTCGTGCGGGCAGACTTCCTCCTCAGCGGGGGAGAGGTGTACTTCAATGAAATGAACACCGTGCCCGGGGCGCTCGCGTGGTACCTCTTTTCGGAAAAGCTCGCAGATTTCAGCGGGGTGCTGACCGCCCTCGTCGAGCAGGGCATCTGCTCTGAACGCGCCCGCGCCGAAAAAAAGCTGCTCTCCGGCTGCGGCGTGTTGCGCGCCGCCCGCGGCAAGGCGGGGCAAAAGGCGCGCTCTGCCCCGCCCGCACGTTCCGTGTAGGTCGCCCGCCGCTGCCCGCCCGTTCTTAAAAGGCGGCCCGCCCGCCCCGCACGGCCCGCCCCGCGCGGGGCAGCCTGCCCCCCGCGCTTGCGGGCGTTTTGCGCGGCGGCGGGGGCAAACGCTTGTCTTTCCGCCGATTTTTTGGTACAATAGAAAGAAAAACAGCATACGAGGAGATCCCCATGGCAAAAATTGCGATGAAAAACCCTGTCGTCGAGATGGACGGGGATGAGATGACCCGCGTCCTGTGGCAGTGGATCAAAGAGGACCTGATCTGCCCGTACGTCGATTTGAAGACGGAGTACTACGACCTCGGCCTCGTCAACCGCGACAAGACGGACGACCAAGTGACCGTGCAGGCGGCAGAGGCCAATAAAAAGTACAAGGTGGGCGTCAAGTGCGCGACCATCACCCCCAACGCCCAGCGCGTGGAGGAGTACAACCTCAAGCAGATGTGGAAGAGCCCCAACGGCACCATCCGCCGCATTCTCGACGGCACGGTGTTCCGCGCGCCCATCCTCGCCAAGGGCATCACCCCGTATATCCCCGGCTGGACCAAGCCCATCGTGCTCGCCCGTCACGCCTACGGCGACGTGTACGCGGGCGTCGAAACGCGCACCGCGCAGGGCGACAAGGCCTACCTCGTCGTCGAAGGGGCAGACGGCTCCGTCAAAGAAAAGCTGCTCGTGCAGGACTTTTCTAAGGGAGACGGCATCGTGCAGGCGGTGCACAACATGGACGCCTCCATCGCATCCTTCGCGCGCTCCTGCTTCAACTACGCGCTGGACGTCAAGATGCCCCTGTGGTTCGCCACCAAGGACACCATCTCCAAAAAGTACGACCACCGCTTCAAGGACATCTTCGCCGAGATCTTCGAGGCGGAATACAAGGATAAGTTCGCCGCCGCCGGCATCGAATATATGTACACCCTCATCGACGACGCCGTCGCGCGCGTGGTGCGCTCGTCGGGCGGCATCGTGTGGGCGTGCAAAAACTACGACGGCGACGTGATGAGCGACATGGTCGCCACCGCCTACGGCTCGCTCGGCCTGATGAGCTCGGTGCTCGTCTCGCCGGACGGCAACTACGAGTTCGAGGCGGCGCACGGCACTGTCACCCGCCACTACTACAAGCACCGCCGCGGGGAGGAGACCTCCACCAACTCGGTCGCGACCATCTTCGCGTGGACGGGCGCGCTCGCCAAGCGCGGCGAGCTGGACGGCACCCCCGAGCTCGTCGCCTTCGCCAAAAAGCTCGAGCAGGCGACCGTCTCCACCATCGAGGCGGGCGAGATGACGGGCGACCTCATCCCCCTCTTCCACGTCGAGGGCATCACCCCCAAAAAGCTCAACTCGCGCGAATTTCTGCGCGCCGTCGCCTCCCGCCTGTAAGGGGGCGGAAGGTGCGCCCGCGCCCCAAAGCGGGCTGCGCGCCCCGCGCATCGCAGGGGCGCAGTCAACAACGATAAAGAGAGGGCCTTCCGCCGTTGAGGAAGGCCCTTTTGCCGCTCCGCGCGCACATGGCGGGCAGGGGAAAGGAGGGGGAGCGGAGCCGCGCGCGGCCCCTTTCAAAAAGATCACAGAAAGCGCACCTGCTTGCGGCGCAGCGCCCACACGAGCAGCATGGCGGCCGCGGCAGCGGTCGGCAGCAGCGCGCCGAGGGTGACGGAGAGGTTTTCGAGGGAGTAGGTCGTCCGCCGCTCGAAGGTGTAGTTGCCGTTCTCCTCGTACAGGGCGTAACCGACCCGCGCGGTCCAAAAGCTTGACGCTATGGCGGAATAGGGCCTGCCCCCTGCAAAGCGCACGTTGTATACCGCCTGCCCGCCCGCGCTGCCCAGCGGGTCGGCCTCGATGGCGTAGGCGGTCGTTATGCCGTCCTCCGCGCCGGGCAGCAGCAGGGTGACGCCGCCCGCGCTGCGCATGGCGGTGATGCCATAGCCGACGTCCGTTTCCGTAAACTCGCCGACTTCGGAGAGGTCGAGGGGGTATTCCCCCGGGGCGAGGGCGCAGCCGGGGAGGTACAGGGCGTCCTCCTCCGTCCAGACGAGGGTGTGCAGGTAAGCGGTCACCTCCTGCGCGCTGCCCGTCTGCAGCGTCTCGACGGTCTGCGGGTGCCAAAAGGAGAGGCAGGCGGAGGCGACGAACAGCGCGAGCGCCGCGCACCACGCGAACAGCTCTCGCTTCGCGAGCCGCGCGTTTGCGCCGCTCGCCGCCTGCGCGCCGCCCTCGGCCGACTTGGCGGCAACGGTGTGCTCGGCGTAGGCGATGCCGAAAATGGCGGCCGCGCCCAGCAGCACGCCCGCGCCCGGCAGCAGCGCGCCAAACGTGCCGCCCTCGCCCATGTGCAGCATACGGATGCAGCCGAAGGCGCCCCCCTCCGCGAGTGCGGCGGCGAGGACGACGCGCAGCGCGCGGAAGATGACCTGCCGCGCCGCGAGGCGGTAGCTCTCGTCCTCCTCGGCGGCCGTGCCCGCGCGGAAGGCGAGCAGCAAGATGACCGCCGCCGCATACGCCGCGGCGCCGAGGATGGCGAGCACGAGCACGGCGACCTCTTCGGTGAGCAGCGCGGCGACGCCCAGCAGCAAGAACCCCGCCGCCGCCACGCCGTAGGCGATGTACGATCTCGCCTGCAGCGCAGACAGTTTGCGGCGCAAAAGCGAACGCCGCGCCTTGCGCGCCCGCTCCTGCTGCTCTGCCTGCGCCTCGGGCGGCAGGGGGGCCTCCTGCGGCTTGTCGCGCTCGCCGCGCAAAATTTCGTCCACCGTCACGCCGTATAGCTGCGCGAGGGCGGGCAGGACGAGGATGTCGGGCGACGAGCGGTCCGTCTCCCATTTGGATAAAGTGCGGTTGGAGATGCCGAGCTTGTCGGCCACCTCCTCCTGCGTATAGCCGTGCGCCGTCCGCTGGGTGGCGAGGAAGGCGCCGATCGTCTGTCTGGTCATATCGGTCTCCTTGTGTTTTTGTGCCTTTATCATACGGCAGCGGAGAAAAAAATGCAAGGAACGCGCCGCCGAATCTCTCTCCAAAGCGGAGAATTTGCCCCGTTTTCGGCTTTTTCGGGGGAAGAAGGGCCGCTGCGCCCACGCTCTCCCGCTTTTCCCCGCCCGCCGTTCGCCCGGCCTGCGGTGGGGCGCATTTTGGTAAGTTTTGGCGGCTCTCTTGACAAAACGGGCGCGAACGTTTATAATAAAGGGGCAAAAGGGGCGGGCAAGCCCGCCCATCGGAGGTCATTATGGAAGAAATGAAAAAGTATCTGGCCGAGGCGGTCGGCACCATGCTGCTCGTCGTGTTCGGCTGCGGCGTGGCGGTCGCCACCGGCTGCACCGGCAACGACGGCATCGTCGCCACGGCGCTCGCCTTCGGCCTGGTCATCGTGGCGCTCGCCTATTCCATCGGCAATGTGTCCGGCTGCCACGTCAACCCCGCCGTCTCCCTCGCCATGCTCATCAATAAAAAGATCACCGTGCGCGAGTTTATCGGCTACGTCATCGGCCAGGTGCTCGGCGCCATCGTCGGCGCGGCGATCGTCGGCCTGTTTTTCGGCTCCTTTGAAAACCTCGGCGGCAACGCGGTGCAGAGCGGCCTGACTGCGGCGTACGGCAACGGCGGCGCGCTCGTCGTCGGCCTCGTCGCGGAGATCGTCCTCTCCTTCGCCTTCGTGCTCGCCATCCTCGGCGTCACTTCCAAAACGGAGAACAAGGCGGTCACGGGCGTGGTCATCGGCCTCTCCCTCACCCTCGTCCACCTCTTGGGCATCCGCCTGACGGGCACCTCTGTCAACCCCGCCCGCTCGCTCGGCCCGGCGCTGTTGCAGATGATCGGCGGCGACTTCACCGCCATCTCGCAGATCTGGATCTTCATCGTCGGCCCGCTCGCCGGCGCGGCGCTCGCCGCCGTGCTCTACCGCTTCCTCGCTTCCAAAAAGGAAGAGAAGGACGCCGCGCAGAGCGACGGAACGGACGCCGAATAATTGTTTTGCAAATTCCCGCAGCGGCGGGGCGGCAGGGCAGCCGCCCCGCCGCTCTTTTTGTAAGCTGATTTTTTATAAAAGGACGGGCGCGCCGTGTTATAAAAGGACGGGCGCGCCGTGCGGCGCGCCCGTTGTATATTCGTCTTTTTCTCCCGGTGCAGCTGCGTGGCGGCTTACTTTTTGCCGTTCCAGCAGTAGGTGCAGCACTTGCAGGCGGGCAGGCCGGTCGCTTCGAGCATGTCATCGAGGCGGTGGTAGCGCAGCGAGGTGAAGCGCAGGTCGGCGCGGATCTTTTCGATCATCGCGGCGTACTCGGCAGAGTCGGGGTCGGTATAGGCGGCCAGCCGTTCGGCGGTCACTTCCCCCTCCAGCTCGGCGATCTTGCGCCGCGCGATCAGCTCCATCTCCGAAGTAGAGCGGGAGAAGTTGAGGTAGGGGCAGCCGTACAGCAGGGGCGGGCAGGCGAGGCGGATGTGCAGCTCCTTTGCGCCCGTTCCGTACAAAAACTGCGCCGTGCCGCGCAGCTGCGTGCCGCGCACGAGCGAGTCGTCGATGAGCACGAGGCGCTTGCCCTTGATGAGCGAGGCGATGGGCACCAGCTTCATGTGCGCGATGAGGTCGCGCTTGCTCTGCGTGGGCGGCATAAAGGAGCGCGGCCACGTCGGCGTGTATTTGACGAAGGGGCGGGAGAGGGGAATGCCCGAGCTGTTGGCGTAGCCGACGGCGTGCGCCGTGCCCGAGTCGGGCAGGCCCGCAACGCTGTCTGCGGAGACGTCGTCGCGGCGGGCGAGCGCGTCGCCGCAGCGGTAGCGCATCTCCTCGACGTTCAGCCCCTCGTAGCAGGAGGCGGTGTAGCCGTAGTAGATCCACAAAAAGGTGCAGATCTTGGTCTCGCTGCCCGGCGGGCTGATCTGCTCGACCCCCTCGGGGGTGATGAACACGATCTCGCCGGGGCCGAGTTCGCGGTCCGGCTCGTAGCCGAGGTTGAGGTAGGCGAAGGACTCGAAGGTGACGCACCGCGCGTCCGCCTTGCGCCCGAGCACGACGGGCGTGCGGCCCATGCGGTCGCGCGCGGCGTAGATGCCGCCCGGCACGAGGATGAGGATAGACATGGATCCGTCGATCACGCTCTGGGCGTAGCGGATGCCCTCGGGGATGCTGTCTCTGCGGTTGATGAGCGCCGCCACCAGCTCCGTCGCGTTGATGCTGCCGCCGCTCATCTCGAGGAAGTGCGTCGTGCCCGCCTCAAACTCGTCTTTGACGAGCGCGTCCATGTTGTTGATGCGCCCGACCGTCACGATGGCGAAGTTGCCCAAATGCGAGCGCACCAGCAGGGGCTGCGGCTCGCTGTCAGAGATGCAGCCGATGCCGACGCTTCCGTGCATCTCCAAAAAGTCCCGCTCGAACTTGGTGCGGAAGGGGGAGTTTTCGATGTTGTGGATGGCGCGGTCGAAGCCCTTTTCGCCGTACACCGCCATGCCGCCGCGGCGGGTGCCGAGGTGCGAGTGGTAGTCTGTGCCGAAAAACAGGTCGAACACGCAGTCTTGTTTGGAAGCCACGCCGAAGAAACCGCTCAAAGTATGTTTGCCTCCCGATATGTTTTTCTTTGGTCCCCGCCCGCCGCAAGGGGCATAGCGGAATGGCAATAGTATAGCACAAACGCGCGCAAATGTCAGCCGTTTTGGCCGCCTTCCCGCCGAAAAGCCCGCTCGCCGCGCAAAAATTTTCCGCTCTCACGGGCGCCCGCCGCGCAAAATTTCCCGCACGCGTCGGCGACGGCGCCGCAAAATTCCCCGCCCCCCGCCGCCGCAGGCTCGCCCTGCCGCCCGCCCGCTTTGCGCCGCCCGCGCGGCCCTTTGCGGGCAATTCCTTTATATAATTACAGGAGCGCTTTCATGCGCGGCGGCTATGTAAGGCAATGCAAAAGAGATATTTGACAAAACGCCTGCGGCGGGTTTATAATGATAACAGATATGGTGCGGCGTGCCGCCGCACAGACAGATCGGGAGGTCAAAAATCATGAAAGTACTGCTTGTCAACGGGAGCCCGCACGAGGCGGGCTGCACGGCGGCGGCGCTCGCCGAAGTCGAGCGCGCGCTGCACGAGGAAAATATCCAGACGGAGCGCTTTTTCATCGGCAACAAGCCGGTCGCAGACTGCATCGGCTGCGGCAAGTGCCGCGAGACAGGCCGCTGCGTCTTTGACGACGTCGTCAACCGGCTTTGCGAAGAGGCCGCCTCCTGCGACGGCTTCATCTTCGGTTCGCCCGTCTACTATGCCCACCCCAGCGCCCGCCTGCTCGCGGTGATGGACCGCGCCTTCTATTCGGGCGGCAAAAACTTCATGTTCAAGCCCGCCGCGGCCGTGCTCAGCGCCCGCCGTGCCGGCCAGCCCGCCTCGATGGACGTCATCAACAAACACTTCTCCATCTGCTCGATGCCCATCGTCTCCTCCACCTATTGGAACCACGTGTTCGGCAACACGCCCGCAGAGGTCGCGCAGGACAAAGAGGGGCTGATGACCATGTACAACCTCGGCAAAAACATGGCGTGGCTGCTGCGCTGCATTGCGCTCGGCAAAGAAAACGGCGTAAATGCCCCGCACAACGAAAAGGTCAAGACCAACTTTGCACGGTGAGGGAGGGCGCGATGATCT
This sequence comes from uncultured Bacillota bacterium, assembly GCA_949287895.1. Lineage (GTDB taxonomy): Bacteria > Bacillota > Clostridia > Christensenellales > Borkfalkiaceae > Borkfalkia. The sequence continues at coordinate 2,086 of CASEIS010000009.1, read as the reverse complement.
ATAAAGCCTTCAAAAACGAAAAGCTCTCCGCGCTCGGCTTCGGCTCGATGCGCCTGCCCGTCAAAGGGGGCATGTACGCGGATATCGACGAGCGCGCGACGGCGGAGATGGTCGACTACGCGATGGCGCACGGCGTCAACTACTACGACACCGCCTGGGGCTACCACGACGGCGCCTCCGAGCGGGTGATGGGAAAGATCCTCTCCGCCTACCCGAGAGAGAGCTACAACCTCGCCACCAAGTTCCCCGGCTACGACCTTTCCAACATGGACAAGGTCGAGGCCATCTTCGAGGAGCAGCTCAAAAAGTGCGGCGTCGAGTACTTCGACTTCTATCTCTTCCACAACGTGTGCGAGATGAACATCGACGCCTACCTCGACGACGCCCGCTACGGCATCTATACATACCTCAAAAAGCAGAAGGAGAATGGCCGCATCCGCCACCTCGGCTTTTCGGCGCACGGCGCGTACGGCGTCATCGAGCGCTTTTTGCAGGCGTACGGCAAGGACATGGAGTTCTGCCAGCTGCAGCTCAACTATCTCGATTGGACCTTCCAGGACGCCAAGCGCAAGGTCGAACTGGTGCGCAGCTACGGCCTGCCCGTGTGGGTGATGGAGCCGGTGCGTGGCGGCAAGCTCGCAAAACTGCCCGCCGAGGCGGAAAAAACGCTCAAGGCGCTCCGCCCGGGCGAGAGCATCCCTGCCTGGGCCTTCCGCTTCTTGCAGACGCTGCCCGAGGTGTGCGTCACCCTCTCGGGCATGTCAGACTTCGAGCAGGTCAAAGAGAACATCGAAACCTTCTCCGCCGACCGCCCGCTGAGCAAGGAGGAGTGGGACGCCCTGCAGGGCATCGCCCGCGCGATGACGGGCAAGGGCACGCTGCCCTGCACCGGCTGCCGCTACTGCACCAGCCACTGCCCCAAGGGGCTGGATATCCCCAAGCTGATCGAGCAGTACAACGAGCACTGCTTTACGGGCGGCGGTTTCCTCGCGCCCATGTATATCGGCACCCTGCCCGAGGACAAGCGCCCGAGCGCCTGCATCGGCTGCCGCAGCTGCGAAAAGGTGGGCCCGCAGCAGATCAAAATTTCCGAGATGATGAAGGACTTCGCCGCCCGCCTGCAGCAGGCGTAAGCGGCTTCGCAGACCGCTTGCCCTTCTTTTTGCAATAAAAGAGAGGAAGGGCCGCGCGCGGCCGCGCCGGGCACCCTTGCCATGCGCCGCCGCACCCAAAAAACCGTGAAGGAGAACACAAAGTATATGATCGAAAGTATCTTGCAACAGAGAAAGGTGCGCGCCCGTACCCGCATCACCGTCAAAACGGTGCTCGCGGCGGGGCTGGTCGCGCTGGCGGTGCTGCTGCCCCAGCTCGTCCACCTCGCGCTGGGCGCGCCGGGCGGCGTGCGCTGGCTGCCCATGTACCTGCCCGTGCTGCTCGCCGGCTGCCTGCTCGGTCCCGTGTGGGGGCTGGGCGTGGGGGTGCTCTCCCCGCTGTGCAGCTTTGCGCTGACCTCGCTGTGGGGCGCGGCGATGCCCGCGGCCGCCCGCCTGCCGTATATGGTCGCCGAGCTGGCCGTCTTCGCGGCGGTGTCCGGCGCCTTCTCCAAAAAGGTCGCCGAGGATGCCTGGGCCGCCTTCCCCGCCGTGCTGCTCGCGCAAATCGCGGGCCGTCTCGCCTTCCTCGCCCTCGCCGCCGTCTTCCAGGGTGTTTCCTCCCTGTCGGCGGCCGTCGTCTGGTCGCAGATCGAGACCGGCCTCGTCGGGCTCGTGCTGCAGGCGGTCGTCGCCCCGCTGCTCGTCATCGGCGTGCGCGCCCTGCTCCGCCGCGAAAAGTGAGCGGAAGATAGCGTTCCCAAAAAATACGTCCGCGTGCGCGCGGCGCTCTTTCGAGCGCCGCGCGCCTTTTGTTTGCCTCCGTTTTGCCCGCGGGCGCCGTCGCCGCCCGCAGAAGGGGAGAGCGCCATGCGGGGGCGGCGACCTTCTTCTCCAAAATTCGCATACTTTTGCGCGCGTTGCGGATACTGTGGCGGCAGGGGAGAGATCCCCGACTTGTCAGAGAGGTATCGCAAATGCAAAATACATCCGCG
>CASEIS010000008.1 GCA_949287895.1 uncultured Bacillota bacterium | reverse complement strand
GCCCGTGTTGCCGCTGGTCGGCTCGATGACGGTGCCGCCCGCGCGCAGTTTGCCCGCGCGCTCGGCCTCGTCGAGGATGAAGAGGGCTGCGCGGTCCTTGACGCTGCCCGTCGGGTTGAAGTATTCGAGTTTGGCGGCGATGCGCGCGCCCAGCGCGTGCGCGCGCTCGTAGCCGCACAGCCGCAGCAGCGGCGTTCTGCCGACAAGTTCGGCGATATTGTTGTACATGGCTGCCTCCCTGCTTGTTGGTCTGCCACTATTATACCCCTTTCCGCCCCAAAAGTAAACCGCGCGGGCAAAGCTGCGGGCGCGGTTTTTGGACGGGTTTTTGAATTTGTCTGCCGCGGGCGCTGCCTGCGGCGCCTTTCCTTGCGTGCGGGAGGCGCTATCTGCGGCGCAGGGCGGAAGAGAGCAGGCAGAGCGCGCCGAACAGCACGAACGCCCCCGCCAGCACGAACGCCATAACGGCGGGGCCGACCTCGGCGACGCCGAAGAAGTCGAAGGTCATGGAGAACTGCTCGGCAAGCTCGTCGGCGAAGATGTCGCCCGCGGGCGCGGGGAGGGATGCGGCGACGTTTTCGAGCGCGCCGCGCATCATGAAGTTGCGGAACAGCCCCGCCGAGTAGGTGCCGGGGATGACCAGGGTAAAGTACTGCACCCCGAGCGGGAAGTAGGTGACGGGCATATATGCGCCGATGAGGAAGCCGACCACCGTGCCGAGGATGACGTTGAGCCCCGTGAACGCCCCCTGCGAGCGAAAGAAGCCGACGACGAACACGAGCAGGGTGGACGAGGCGAGCACGGAGAGGACGAGGGTGCCGATGCAGCCGAGCACGTCGAGGGCGGTCAAAAACCAGCTGCCCGTGACGGCGAGCCAGACGAGGCAGATGGCGAGCACGGCGCCGCCGATGATGAGCCCCGCGAACACGACGGCGCAGAAGTAAGAGGCGTACGGCAGCCAGCGGGGGAGCGGGGATGCGAGGTAGTCGGCGGAGATGCCGCGCGACTTATCCGAGATCATGATGCCGCAGGCGCACAGCGGCACGGTGATGCAGGCGCTGGCGACGGTGCCGACGAGCATCCAGCTGTCGCAGAAGGCGCGCACCGCCTCCTCCACCTCGCCGCCCGTCGGCAGGCCCGCCTCTTCGAGGCCGGCGAGCAGCCCGTCGATCTGGATGCGGCCGAGGAAGAGCACGTACAGCGCCAGCACGATGAGGGGCGCGAGCAGCGCGAAGAAGACGTTGGCGCGGTCCTTGACGAATACCTTCCAGTTGCGGGCGGTCAGCCGCGCGAGGGCGTACATCATGCGGCGTCACCCCCCTGCCACTTGCGGCCGGTGACGGCGAGGAAGACGTCGTCCATGTTCCCCTTGACAAACTCGAAGTCCTGCGCGAGGTCGGCGCGGGAGGCGAGGAAGTCGCGCGCGGCGGCGGGGCTCTCCATCGCGAGGCGCACCCCGCCCGCCACAGGCGTGAAGGGAATGCCCGCAAGGCCCGCGGCGAGCGCTTCTTGCTCCCCGTATAAATAGAGGCTGCCGCGCGAATAGGTGTTTTTCAGCTGTGCGGGGGTGCCTTCGGCCGCGATCTTGCCGCCGTCGATGATGACGACGCGGTCAGAGCCCTCCGCCTCCTCCATGTAGTGGGTGGTGAGGAAGACGGTCATCCCCTCCTGCTCGCGCAGGCGGCGGACGATCTCCCACACGCTGCGGCGGGTCTGCGGGTCGAGGCCGGTGGTCGGCTCGTCGAGGATGAGCAGCTCGGGATCGGCGATCAGCCCGCGCGCGATGTCTGCCCGCCGCCGCTGCCCGCCCGACAGCTTGCCGAAGGGCCTGTTCCAGATGTCGCGCAGCTCGAAGAGGTCGCGCAGGCGGGCGAGCCGCTCTTTGAGGGCGCGGCCGCGCAGACCGTAAAAGGAGGCGCGGCAGACGAGGTTGTCGCGCACCGTCAACAGGTCGTCTAAGACGGAATTCTGGAAGACGATGCCGACGCGCGGCTTGATCTTTGCGGCGTCGGTGTCGAGGTCGTACCCCGCGATGCGCACCTTGCCCGCGTCTTTGGATAGGATGGAACAGAGGATGTGGATGGTCGTGCTCTTGCCCGCGCCGTTCACCCCCAAAAAGGAGAACAGGCTGCCCCGCGCGACGCAAAAGGAGATGCCCTGCACGGCGCGCACTTCCCCGTACCGCTTGACGAGCCCCTCCACTTCGACGATGTTGTCCTGCATAAGCCCTCCGGAATTGTTTACTGGCTTTATTATACTGCATCCGCGCGCAGGCTGCAAGCGTTTGGCGCAAATGGCCGCGGCGGGCGCAAAGTTATTACAATTTTATGACAACTTCCCCCTTGCCCGCGCGCGGGATGTATGGTATAATCGAAAAAAAGCCCCTCTGCGGGGCGGGAGGATGAGGATATGAAGGCGGTACTGTACGGCTCGCACTACGGGCACACGCAGAGGTACGCGGAGGCCGTCGCTCAGGCGCTGGGCTGCAAGGCCTTCCCCGCGGAAAAATGCAAAGAAGCAAACCTCGAAAGCTGCGATACGGTGGTGTTCGGCGGCGGGTTGTACGCGGGCGGCATCGCAGGGTGGAACAAAGTTTCCCCCTACTGCGCAAAGGCGCAGGGGCAGCGCTGGGTGCTGTTCACCTGCGGGCTTGCAGACCCCGCGCTCGAAAAGACGCAGAAGGAGTCGCGCGAGATCTTCGAGCGCAGGCTGCCCGCAGCGCTGCACGGCAAGCTGCCCTTGTTTTGCCTGCGCGGCGGGATGGACTACGCCGCGCTCGGCCTCAAGCACCGCGCGATGATGGCGATGCTCGCGCAGTACCTGCGCCGCAAAAAGGAGCGCTCGCAGCAGGACGAGCAGCTGCTTGAAACATACGGGCAGCGCATCGAGTTTTACGACGCGCAGTCCATCGACCCCGTCGTGCGCGCCGCGCGCGGCGAAAGCTGAAAATCTGCCCGCAGGATACGGCAAAGGGGGCGGGGGGGCCGCACACGGCCCCCCCCCCCCCCGGGTTGTTTGTGAAGGGGGGGGGGTTTTTATGGGGCGGGGGGTTTGATTGCGGAGCCGGCGGGGGGGGCTAACCCCCGGGGCGC
>CASEIS010000007.1 GCA_949287895.1 uncultured Bacillota bacterium | reverse complement strand
TTCTGCGTGTCGGTGGCGACGGGCGTCGGCTTCCTGCTCGCCATCTGCCTGCTCGCGGGCGTCCGCCTCAAGACGGACCGCGCAGATATCCCCCAGTGTTTCAAGGGCTTTCCGATCACGCTGGTCACGGCGGCGATCATGGCGCTCGCGTTCGCGGGTTTCTCGGGCATCTTAGCGGGGTGATCGTATGACAGAAAATATCATTTCCGTCCTGCTCGCGGGCGGCATCATGCTCGCCATCGCCCTCGTATTCGGCATCCTCCTCGTCGTATGCGCCCGCTTCTTCACTGTCCGCCGCGACGAGCGCATCGATCAGGTAGAGAACTTGCTCGCCAAGTCCAACTGCGGCGGCTGCGGCCGGGCGGGCTGCGCCCAGTTCGCCGAGGCGCTCGTCAAGGGGGAGGCCAAGCTCTCCGACTGCCGCGCCACCCCCGCTGCCAACAAGGCGAAGATCGCCGCGCTGCTGGGCGGCGGCGACATCGGCGAAGAGACGGTCGCCGTCGTGCACTGCAACGGCGGCCACGCCTGCTACGACAAGTACGCCTACCAGGGGTACGGCGACTGCGCCTCCTGCGAGCTGATCGCGGGCGGCGTCAAGGCATGCCCCGTCGGCTGCATCGGCAAAAAGACGTGCGTCGGCGTCTGCCCGACGGGCGCGCTCGCCGTCGGAGACGGCGGCTACGCCTGTGTGGATAAAGAGAAGTGCATCTCCTGCGGCGCCTGCATCGCAGACTGCCCCAAGCACATCATCGGCCGCATCCCGAAAAATGCCAAGGTGTACATCGCCTGTTCCAACCACGGCAAGGGGAAGGAGGTCATGGAGCTGTGCGCGCACGGCTGCATCGGCTGCGGCATCTGCGCCAAAAACTGCCCGGCGGGCGCCATCGCGATGAAGGACGGCCTGCCCGAGATCGACTATACAAAGTGCGTCGGCTGCCGCGTCTGCGTGCAGAAGTGCCCGCGCAAGTGCATCAAAGAACATTGACCAAGGAGGCGCCATGCTCTATCGGCCCAACATACTCTTCGACTTCGACGGCACCCTGTTCGATACCGCGCCCGGCATCCTGCACTGCATGCGCGACGCCCTGACCGCCTGCGGCTACGACCCCGGCGACGACGCCGCGCTGCGCCGTTTCGTCGGCCCGCCCGTGCTCGAGGCGCTGCATACCTTTTACGGCATGAGCGACGCCGAGGCCCGCCGCGTCAAGGAGGTCTACCGCTCCGCCTACCGCGCGCAGGGGGTGTACGAGTGTACTCCCATGCCTGGCGCGGAGGAATGTCTGCGCGCGCTGCGCGCGGCGGGCGCGCACATCGGCATCGCCACTTCCAAACCCATCTTCTTCGCGGAGGAGATCTTGCGCCGCTTCCGCTTCGAGGGATACTTCGACGCCGTCTGCGGCGCCGAAGACGACGCCCACGCGGGCAAGGCGGAGATCGTCGCCCGCGCCCTCTCGCGGCTGAACGCAGCCCCCGCCGACGTGGTCATGGTGGGGGATCGCAGCTACGACGTTCTCGGGGCGGCGGCATGCGGCGTCCCCTGCATCGGCATCCGCACCGGCTGCGCCCTCGACGGCGAGCTCGAAGGTGCGGGCGCCGTCGCCGTGGTCTGCGATTTCGCCGCGCTGCAGGCTATCCTGCTCGGCCGCTGAAGGGCGGAGGAAGAGCCTGCTATCGGGGAGTTGTGCACTTTGCACAGCTCTTTTTTTTGCTTTGTTTGGAATTGACTCGAAAATTTTCTTTTTTTCGTGAATATTTTGCAAAATTTATGTGAAAAATATACAAATCAAGCCATTTCAAAAAAATTCACAAAAAATTTTGCATAAAATTTCGAAAAAGCCCTATACAAATTTGCCGTTCGATGGTATAATGTATTCGGTTCAATTTATTTTCTTGTTCTATAAGCGTTCGATTATAGATACCGGAAAAAATTCATGTCTTTTGGCCTAAACGATTTCAGACAGCAGAGGTGGCATAGTGGAGAAGATCGGTATTATTGACCTTGGTTCCAATTCGGCGCGGCTCGTGATCGTCGAACTGTTCGGCGAGGGGCACTTTATGGTAGTGGACGAGCTCAAAGAGAGCGTCCGTCTCGGGCAGGATATGGAGCGCGACGGGTTCCTCAAACCTTCGCGCGTGGCGGAGACCATCCGCACCTTAAAAATGTTCAAAAAACTGGCGGATGCCAGCCGCGTCGACCGCATCATCGCCGTGGCGACGGCGGCCGTCCGCCGCGCAAAAAATCAGCGCAGCTTCTTGGATGAGATCCAGGCGACCTGCGGCATCAAGGTGAAGGTGCTCGGCGAGGAAGAGGAGGCGACGCTCGTCTACCGCGGCGTCATCAACTCGATGGATATCCCCAAGGGGCTCATCCTCGAGATCGGCGGCGGCAGCACCAAGATCGTCTACTACAACCGCCGCAACATGCTCAACTTCATCACCCTTCCCTTCGGGGCGGTCACGCTGACCGACCTCTTCAAGGACGACGGCCTCTCTCCCGAAGAGCAGGCGGCGAAGGTGGAGGAGTTCTTCACCGAGCAGCTCACCGGCATCGACTGGCTGCAGAACATCGACCCCGACACGCAGATGATCGGCGTGGGCGGCTCCTTCCGCAACATCTTCAAGATCAGCAAGATGGTGCGCAAGTATCCGCTGGATACGGTGCACAACTACGTCCTGCCCACCGAAGATTTCGAGTCCATCTACGACATGATCAAGGTGCTCGACCTCGACAAAAAGAAGAAGATCAAGGGCCTCTCTTCCGGCCGGGCAGACATCCTGCCCGCGGCGCTGGCCGTCGTCAAGTCGTTCACCCGCTATATGCGCTTCGAGAGTTTCACCATCGGCGGCTCCGGCCTGCGCGAGGGCATCATGTTCAACCAGGCGATGCCCGTCACCCTCGAAAAGCCCATCTCCGATATCCTCGGCTACAGCCTCAATACGCTGGTGAAGTACTACGAGTGCAACGAGCAGCACGTCGAGCACGTCGTCAACCTGTCCGTCCAGCTGTTCAAGCAGCTGCGCGTGCTGCACAAGTTCCCCCGCCAGTACTTAAAGATCCTCAAGGTCGCCGCCACCCTGCACGACTGCGGCAACCGCATCAAATTCTACAACCACCAGAAGCACAGCTGGTACATGATCCTCAACTCGACGCTGTACGGCATCACCCACCGCGAGATCGTCCTCGCCGCCTTCGTCGCCGGCTGCCACAAGAAGGAGGACATCTCCATGCTCGACTGGATGCGCTACAAAGACATCGTGCAGGAAGAAGACCTCGACGCGGTGCGCAAGCTGGGCGTCATGCTCCGCATCGCCGAAAGCCTCGACCGCAGCTGCAGCTCGACCATCAAGGGCATCAACTGCGACGTGCTGGGCGATTCTGTCATCATGAAGACGGAAGTAGAGGGCGACGCCTCGCTGGAGATCCGCGACGCGCTCAGCGCCAACCTCGAATTCCGCAAGTCATTCCGCAAAAATCTGCAAATCCTCTGAGGAACGAGATAGCCGCAATGTCCGCGTTGCGGCTATTCATTTGAAGTTATGGAGATCATTTTAGCAAGCGCGAGCCCCCGCCGCCGCGAGATCCTCGCGCGCATCCTCCCGGCTTTTTCCGTAGTCCCCTCGACCTGCCCCGAGACGGCCGACCTCTCGCAGCCGCCCGCGCGCATCGTCGAGCAGCTGGCGCGGCAAAAGGCGGAAAACGTATATCGCAGTCATCTGGCCGCGCTCGTCTTGGGCGCGGATACCGTCGTTTGGGCGGAAGGCCGCCTGCTCGGCAAGCCGAAGGACGCCGCCGACGCCGCGCGCATGCTGCGCTCCCTCTCGGGCAAGGCGCACGAGGTGTACACCGGCTACTGCCTGCGCGGCCCGGGCATCGGCGTGTGCGGCAGCGCGCGCACGGAGGTCGTCTTCAACGACCTCTCCGAAGAATTCATCGCCGCGTATGTGGCGACCGGCTCTCCCTTAGATAAGGCGGGCGCCTACGGCATCCAGGACGACCCGCGGCTGGTGCGCGAATTGCGCGGCAGCTACACGAACGTCGTCGGCCTGCCCGAAGAGGTCATCCGCGACGAACTGACAGCGCTCGGGGTGCCCGTCCTATGATGCACCTCGCGATCGACTTCGGCACATCTGAAACGAAGATCTATCTGGAAGGGAACGGCATCGTCCTCGTCGAACCGACCTGTGCGGCCGTCTCCGCCGGCACGCGCGAAGTGCGCGCGGTCGGCGCGGCGGCCCGCAAGCTGAACGTCGGCGCGTCCGACCTCATCTCCTTCGTCCGCCCCGTTGCGGCGGGCGGGATCGTCGACCCCGGCATGGCGGCGGCCGTCCTTTCCTCCTTCCTGAGCAAGATCGGCATCCCGCGCCGCAAGGCGCGCCGCTATACCGCCCTCTTTTCGGTGCCCTGCGGCGCGTCCAACGCCCTGCTCGGCACCTATGCGTCCGTCGCGCAGGCGTGCGGGCTGGGCGGCGTCCGCTTTGTCGAGGCGCCCATCCTCGCGGCGCTCGGGCAGGGGATGGCGCTGGGCGACGAGCGCCCCGCCTTCGTCGTCGATATCGGCGCCGCCACCGCCAACATCGCGGCGGTCACGTCAGACGGCATCGCCGCGGGCATCGGCATCGGCCTGGGCGGAAGCAAGCTGGACGCCGACATCGTCGATATGGCCAAGACGCGCATGGGCGTGCACATCGGGCCGCTCACCGCAGAGCGCGTCAAGCTCTCCGTCGCCTCGCTGTACGCGGGCGACAACGTCCGCATCACCGTGCGGGGCAAAGAGCTGCTCAGCGGACGCGGCTGCCAGATCACCCTCTCGTCGGCCGACCTCGATACCTGCATCCGCCGCTACGGCGACCTCGTCGCCGAGTATATACGGCTGGTGCTCGACCGACTGTCTCCGCGCGGGGCGGCCTTCGCCATGCGCCGCGGTATCCGCCTCTCGGGGGGCGGCGCCCGCCTCATCGGGCTGGACGAGTACTGCGCGCAGGCGCTCAACGCGGACGTCGTCGTCCCTAAAGAGCCGCAGCTGTGCGTCGTGCGCGGCGGCGGAACGGCCATTTCCGACCTCGCCCTGCTGGACGCGGTCAGCATCGAATATTGATCTTGGCGTGCCTTCGCCGCGCTTCGGCCGTTGCAGCCGGCGGCAAGGCCGCTTTTCTTGTGTATCCCGCGGGCATATCCCGCGGCAGGTGCGTCGCCCGCAGCGGCGAAAGGAGTTTGGGTATGAAGATCATGATCGCCGGCCTCGGTTTGATCGGCGGTTCCGCGGCGAAGGCGCTGCGGCGCGCAGGCTACGGTGCGGACGGCTGGGACCGCCCCGCCGTGCTCGAGCGGGCGGTGTGCGAGGGGGTCGTCGACGCCCCCGCGCGGGATGTCGCCGCCTACGACGTCGTATTCGTCGCCCTCCCGCCCGATGCGGCGATGGATTGGATGGATGCCGCGCCCTTCCGCGCGGGCGCGATCGTCGCGGACTTCTGCGGCGTGAAAAGCGCGATCGAGGCGCGCATGTGCGCGAAGCCGCGCACCTTCCGCTACGTCGGCTGCCACCCGATGGCCGGCCGCGAGGTCTCCGGCCTCGAAAATTCTCTGGAGACGCTGTACGACGGTGCGAGCATGATCGTCTGCCGCGGCCCGCATACGGACGAGGATGCGGTGCGCACCCTCGAAGAGCTCTATCGCGCGATGGGCTTCGGCCAGATCAAGCACTGCACCGCCGCCTATCACGACAGCAAGATCGCCTATACCTCCCAGCTGGCGCACATCGTCAGCAACGCCTACGTCAAGAGCCCGACGGCGAACGGCTTCCCCGGCTTCACGGGGGGCAGCTTCCAGGATATGACGCGCATTGCGGGCGTCGACGAGGACATCTGGACACGCCTGTATATGCTCAATCTCCCCGCCGTGACGGAGGAGCTGGAGACGCTCGTCGCGCATCTCTCCGCCTATCTTGACGCGCTGCGCGCCGGAGACGAAGGGGCGCTGAAGGCGCTCTTAAAGGAGGGGCGGCTGCGCAAAGAGGAGCTGGACGGCGAGCGAAAGATCCTCTGATCCGTTCCCGGCGCGCGGCGTCCGCCGCGGCATTTTTTGCCGGCGGAAGCGGGTGCGCGGCGGGGTACAATTTTCGCAAAATTATTTACAAACTCTCTGCGGTATGATATAATGGAAGAAAACGGACAGTCACGCCCGCGAGGGCGCTGCGGACAATGCGGAAGCCCTTCCGCGCAGATCTGTATGATCGCGGAGAGCCCTTCGGGAACGGAGCGGTTCACCGCGCCCGCCGCAGTCGCGGAGGAGGGCGGGAGGCCCGTCTATACCTTCGCGCACGACGGCGCCCGTTTCCGCGTCGCGGAAGGGGAGGCGCTGCGCGTCGTGCGGGAAGGGGAGATCGCCTACGAGCTCATCCTCGATACGCGCGCGGAGACGCAGTCCGTCATCTTTTCGCCGTTCGGCGAGATCCCCGTGCGCGTGCGCACGCTGCGCGCCGAATGTGTGCGGCAAGGGGAGCGCCTCGCGCTCGACTGTGCGTATGTTCTCGATTTTTCCGGCGAGCTGCAGCGGCACCGGCTGCGCTTTTCGGTTCGCCCGCAAGCGGCGGGGAAGGAGGGAAAAAGGCATGATCATTGAGTATTTCGGGCATTCCTGTGTCCGCCTGACCTCGTCGGGCGGGATGCGCTTCGTGATCGACCCGTACGAAGGCATCGGCTACCAAATGCCGCGCATGCGTGCGGACGTCGTGCTCTGTACGCACGGGCACTTTGACCACCACAACATCGCGGGCGTGGCGGGGGAGCCGAAGGTCATCGAGTCTGTCGGCTCGTTCACCTGCGGCGGCGTGCGCATCACGGGCGTCGCGGCCTTCCATGACGACGTCGGCGGGGCCAAACGCGGGAGAGATATCGTCTATATCCTGGAAGACGGCGACACGCGCGTCTGCCACCTGGGCGATATCGGCGAGCTTCCCCGCGCCGATCTGTTGCGCGCGATCGGCAAAGTCGACGTCCTGTTCGTTCCGGTCGGCGGGACGTACACGGTCGATGCGGAAGGGGCGCTCGCCTATATTCAGGCGGCGCGGCCGCGCGTCGCCATGGCGATCCATTACAGCTGCGAGGGCTGTTCTCTGGATATATCCACCGTACAGCCGCTGTGCCGCCTTGCGGGCAGCCGCTGCGTGCAGCTTGGCGGCTGCGTGCTCGATACAGACGACCTCTCGCGGTATATTGGCAAGATCGTGATCGCCGAGAGGAAGCGCGATGCGGGAGAGTGAGCTTTTGCGGGTCTACCGCCCCCTGTATGACTATCTCAACGGAATGAACATCTATGGCGTGCGCAATCTCGCGCGCGCGTTCGGCGTCAATGCGCCGACGGCGGGGAAGAAGCATGATCTGATCCTCCGCCTCATCGCCGTCGCGTCCGGCCTGTCCGAGCCCGAGCCGCGCAGTAATAAGGGCGCGCGCGTCAAGTCTGGCGAGGTCCCGCCCGAGAGCATCGAACAGGTGCGCCGCCTCATCGCCGAGTGCAAGGAGACGATGCCCTTTCTCGCCGGGCCAGACAGTGCGGAAAAGGCGGAGTTTCATGACAGCGGCGCGGACGGCCGCGCTGCGGCAGGCTATGTCGACCGCCGCTTTGTCGGCATCCTCGAGCGCCTTGCCGCGGGCGGGCGGCTGTGCAGCAAAGACGGCGTGCGGACGGACGTGTTCGTGGCGCAGTCTTGCATTGACGACTACGGCCTGCGCGAAGGGGATCTGATCTCCGGCTACGCGGGCGAGAGGGGGGAGGGCCGCGCCGAGGTCGTGCAGATCATCGGCGTGGACGGGCTTGCGCCGTCGCGCAGCCGCCCCGCGTTTGAAGATTTTTCGGCCATGCTCCCCGCCGAGCGCATCCCGCTCGCCGCATCGTCCGTCGCGGCCGTCCGCGCGCTCGACCGGCTGTGCCCGATCGGCAAGGGACAGCGCGTCTTGTTCCGCGCCCCGGCCGGCGGCGGCAAGACGACGTTCATCCGCGAAGCGGCGCGCTGTGCCGCGCAGGCGGACCTGCGCACCGTCATCCTCGCTTTCGGCCGCCCGGAAGAGTGCAGCGAGCTGTCGGCGGCCGTCCCTTCGGCGTCCGTGTTTGCCGCCCCCTTCGGCGCGCTGTCTGCCGAGCGCATCCGCCTGGCCCGCCTCGCGCTCGCCTATTGCAAGGGGATCGCCGCGTCCGGCGGAGACGCCGTGCTGCTTGTCGACCCGCTCGCCGAACTGCTCCGCGCCTGTGCGGAGGGGGGGTCGCTTCCGGGCGGGGAGGTGTTCGTTTCGCTCGCCGAACAGCTGTTCGCGTCTGCGCGGCGGCTGCAGAGCGCCGGCACGCTGACCGTCATCGCCGCGGCGCCCGCCGAAGGCGAGATCTATGATCGGTTCGCCGAGGCGGCCAACTGCCTGATCTGCGGCGGCCCGGCGCGCATCGAAGGCGACCCGTTCGGCATCGACTTTGCCCGCTCGTTCACGCGGCGGGCAGACCTGCTCCTGACGAAGGAGGAGCGCGAGGCGGCCGATGCGCTGCGCGCGCGGCTCGCGGCGGCGGGCGCCGAGGAGAGTGCCGCACTGCTGCAACAAATTCAAAAAGAGAATCTATAAAGAGGTATATGATATGAAAAAGTACTATGCAGGGATCGATTTTGGCGGGATGAGCGCCAAAGCCGGGCTTTTCGACGCCGAGGGCAACATGATCGCGAAGGACACGGTCAAGACCTCGCGCGAGGAAGGCTACCTGACGACGGTCGTGAAGATGGCGCAGCTGGTGCGCGGTCTGAGCGAGCGGTACGGCGGCATGTCCGAAGTGGGGGCCGTGGGGATCGGCTCGCCGGGCGTGATCGACGGCGCTTCGGGCGTGGTCGTCCGCTGGAGCAACTACGACTGGCGGGATATGCCGCTCGGGCCCGACCTCGCGGTCAAGCTGGGCGTTCCCGTGTTCGTCGCCAACGACGCGAACGCCGCCGCGCTGGGCGAAGCGAAGTTCGGCGCCGGCAAGAGCTATGAGGACAGCATCCTCATCACCCTCGGCACGGGCGTGGGCAGCGGCATCATCATCGGCGGAAAGATCTTTGAAGGTTTCCACGGCGCCGGCGGCGAGGCTGGCCACATGGTCATCGAGGTGGGCGGCATCCCCTGCGGGTGCGGCCGCCGCGGCTGTTTCGAGCAGTATGCCTCCGCGACCGCGCTCATGCGCGACACAAAGCGCGCCATGTTCGAACATAAGGACAGCCTGATGTGGAAGCTGGTCGGCGACCCCGAAAACGTGGACGGCAAGACCGCCTTCGACGCCGCCAAGGCGGGCGACGAGGTGGGCAGCCAGGTCGTCAAAAACTACATCATGTACCTCGGCGAAGGCATTTTGAACCTCGTCGGCATCCTGCGCCCGCAGGCCATCCTGCTTGGCGGCGGCGTCTCCAACCAGGGCGAATACCTGCTGCAGCCGCTGCGCAAGTATGTCAGCGAGCGCCTGTACGTCGATTGCGACCGCGTCCCGCTCGCGATCGTCCGCGCCACGCTCGGCAATGACGCCGGCATCTACGGCGCCTATGCCCTCGCGGCCGGCAAATAAGCGACCCCTTCGGCGCACCGCGCCGGGATGGATAAGAGCGACGTCCGCGCGCCCGGGTACCGGGCGCGCGTTCTTTGGAGGCGCAGCATGGCGGAACAGTCGAAGAAGAAAAAGCGCGGCAAACTCAAACTCGCGAGCATCCTCTTCGCGGCTTTCGTCGCGCTGCTCGTCCTCGTCGGCATCGTCATCGACCTCTTTTTTGTCCGCCTCGACCACCTGGCGATGTTCCTCGCCGCGCCCGATTTTCCGGAGCGGCGCGCGGGCGAACTGCGCGTCCATTTCGTGGACGTGGGGCAGGGCGACTGCACCATCTTCGAATTTCCCGACGGCAAGACCATGATCGTCGACGCGGGGGATGCGAGCGTCGCCTCCCGCACCGCCGTCATCGGCTACGCGCACGCGCTTGGCGTCGACACCTTCGACGTGCTGCTGCTCACCCATCCGGACAGCGACCACGCGGGCGGGATGGCGGACGTCGTCGAGTGTTACGGCGCAGAGCAGATCTGGATGCCGTACTGCCTGAACGCTTCCGTCAACAGCGCGTATGGATCGTTTATAGAAGAGGCGTCTGCGAGCGGCGCGCCCATGCTCGTCTCGCAGACCTATCGCCACCTGCTCTCGGAGGACGCCGATCACTTTTACTACGCGATGCTGCTCGGTCCCCTCTCCCCGGAGATCGAGAGCAGCGAGTACACCGCGCCCAACGCCGCGCCGGCAGGGGCGGAGAGCTTCAACGACAGCTCTGCCATCCTCTACGTCGAGTATGCGGGCCGCCGCGTGCTGCTCACCGGCGACGCATCGACGCGGGTGGAAAACCAGCTGGTCGAAGATTTCACGGTGACGGAGGGCGCCGCCTTCGCCTTTGACGCGCAGGCGCAGTGGGGCAGCGTCACACTCGCGCCGCAGCTGGAGGGATTGGAATTTTTGAAGGCGGGCCACCACGGCAGTTCGGGTTCGACGGGCAAGGCGCTCGCCGAGCTGTGCCGCCCGCAGGCGCTGTTTGTCAGCGCGGGCGCAGACAATCCATATACGCACCCGTCCATGGCCTCGGCCGAGCGGGTGCTCGCCGCCTCGCCGAACGCGCAGATCTGGCGCACGGACGAGGTGGGAAGCATCATTCTGACCATTCGCGCGGACGGTACCTGGACGGTCTCGCCCGCCGCATGATATGCTACAATCTACGGAGAATAACGGTATGCTGAAATGGATGACCAGCGGCGAGTCGCACGGAAGGGCGCTCACCGCCATCGTGGAGGGGCTTCCCTCCAACCTCGAAGTGGACACGGCGGAGATCGACCGCTACCTCGCCCTGCGCCAGAGCGGTTACGGCCGCGGCGCGCGGCAGAAGATCGAGACGGACCGCGTGCGCATCCTCGCGGGCGTGCGCGACAGACGCACGCTGGGCAGCCCCGTCTGCCTCGTCGTGGAGAATAAAGATTATGCCAACTGGGAGCCGTATATGTCCCCCTACGGGGCGGACGTGACCGCCCGCCGCCTCACCCGCGTGCGCCCCGGCCACGCCGACCTGACCGGCCTGCGCAAGTACGACCAGACGGACGCGCGCAACATCTTAGAGCGCGCCTCCGCCCGCGAGACGGCCGTGCGCGTCGCGGCGGGCACCCTCGCCCGCATGTTCCTGCGCGCGTTGGGCGTCGAGGTCAACGGCTACGTCCGCGCGGTCGCGGGCATCGCAGACGAAAGAGAATATTCCTTTGACGAACTGCGCGGCGTGCAGGAAAATGAGCTGTTTATGCCTGACACAGTACTATGCAAACAGGCAAAAGAGCGCATCGACGCCATCCGCGAGGCCAAAGATACGGCGGGTGGCATCGTCGAGGTGCGCGTCCACGGCCTCAAGAGCGGCTTCGGCAGCTGCATGAGTTACGGCGAAAAGCTGGACGGCCACCTCGCGGGCGCGGTCATGGGCATCCAGGCGATCAAGGGCGTCGAGATCGGCCTCGGCTTTGCCGCGGCGATGCGCCCGGGCAGCGCCGTGCACGACGAGATCTATCCCGAAAACGGAAAATTCGTCCGCCGCACCAACAACGCGGGCGGCATCGAGGGGGGCATGTCCAACGGCGAGGAGATCGTCCTGCGGGCGGCGATGAAGCCCATCCCCACCCTCATGCGCGGGCTGAACACCGTCGACTACGAGACGGGCGAAGCCTGCCGCGCGGCGACAGAGCGCAGCGACGTGTGCGCCATCTGCGCCTGCGAAGTGATCGTGGAGAGCACCGTCTGCTTCGCGCTCGCGCAGAAGGTGCTCGAGCGCCTCGGCGGCGACAATATGCGCGAGATCGTCGCCCGCTACAACGACCTGATCTGAGGAGACAGCATGGAGATCATCGAAGTTCACACAAAATCGCGGCCGAGCACCGTGTATTGCGGCGAAGGCGTGGCGGAGGCGGCGAGCGCGTACCTGTGCGGCGCGCAGGTGTTCGTCGTCACCGATTCCAACGTGTCCCGCCTGTACGCGGACACGATC
The DNA here is from genome assembly GCA_949287895.1 of uncultured Bacillota bacterium. GTDB lineage: Bacteria > Bacillota > Clostridia > Christensenellales > Borkfalkiaceae > Borkfalkia. The sequence goes on along the minus strand of CASEIS010000007.1, from coordinate 1,363 downwards.
GCCCGCCTCTGTCCGGGCGCGCCCGTCTGCGTGCTGCCGGCGGGCGAGCGGCATAAAAACCGCACGGGGCTGTTCCGCATCCTCGACAAGATGCTGGACGCGCAGCTGCACCGCCCGTCCGTCGTCGTCGCCTTCGGCGGCGGCGTCATCGGCGACATGGCGGGGCTGGCGGCGGCGCTGTATATGCGCGGCACCCGCCTCATCCAGATGCCGACCACCCTGCTCGCGCAGGTCGACAGCTCTGTCGGCGGCAAGACGGCGGTCGACTACCGTGGCGTCAAAAACGTCGTCGGCGCCTTCTACCAGCCCGAGCGCGTCTTCTGCGACCCCGTATTTTTGAAGACGCTCCCCGCGCGCGAAGTGCGCTGCGGCCTCGGCGAGATCGTCAAGACGGGGCTGCTCGACGAAAGGGTGGGCGCAAAGATCCGCGCGAATGCCGACAAACTGCACGACCTTTCCTTTTTGCAGGAGCTCGCGGCCGACTGCATCCGCTTCAAGGCGGGCGTGGTCGAGCGTGACGAGACGGAGAGCAGCGGGCTGCGCAAGTGCCTCAACCTCGGCCACACGACCGGTCACGCCCTCGAGCTGTTGTGCGGGCGGCGCTCGCACGGCGAGTACGTGCTCATCGGCCTGTGGCTGGAGAGCTTTATCGCGGACGGGGAGGGGGTGTGCGAGCCCTCCTACGCACAGGAAGTGCGCTCCCTCGTCTCCCTCGCGCTGCCGCGCATCCCGCGCATCCCCAACGCGGCGGAAGGGCTGCGGTTTGCCCTGCTCGACAAAAAGAACAGCGGCAGCGGCGTCTCCTTCATCCTGCCCAAGGCGCGCGGCGCATACGCCGAGCTCACCCTCCCGCCCGAGCGGTACGAGCAATACCTGCGCATCTTCGCGGAGGGAACGCGATGAACGTACGCCCCCGCAACGAATTTTTCGGGGGGTTCCGCATCCCCGGCGACAAATCGATCACCCACCGTGCCATCCTCTTCAACGGCATCGCGCGCGGCGAGGCGGTCATCACCGACGCGCTGCTCGGGGCAGACTGCCTTTCGAGCGCCGCCTGCATGCGCGCGCTGGGCGCGCAGGTCGAGGTGGACGGCACTTCCGTCCGCGTGTGCGGGGCAGAGCGCCTGCGCGCGGCCGACTGCGACTGCGGCAACAGCGGCACGACCATGCGGCTCTTGATGGGGCTGGCGGCAGGGCAGGGCGTCGACGTGCGCCTGACCGGCGACGCCTCCCTCTCCCGCCGCCCGATGGAGCGCGTCGCGGCGCCCCTCCGCCTTTTGGGTGCGGACATCGCGACGACGGAGGGCCACGCCCCCGTCCGCGTGCGCCCTGCGCCCCTCGTCGGCCGCGCGGTGGACACCAA
>CASEIS010000006.1 GCA_949287895.1 uncultured Bacillota bacterium | reverse complement strand
TGCGCCTGCACGACGACCCCTTCGGCGTGCTCGCCAACGAGCCGCCCTATCCCTATCACGCGCACAATATGCGCAATTACCTGAACATCACGGCCGATTGGCCCGCCTCCCGCTGCGGCCTGCCGCTGCGCCCGTACGGGCTGGGGCTGGGCGGCTTCGGCCTGCCCGGCGACCTCTCCTCCGCCTCCCGCTTCGTGCGGGCGGCGTTTGCCCGCGCCAACGCGGGCGGCGCGGGGGATAGCCCCGAAGAGGAGGCGGTGCAGCTCTTCCACATCCTCGGCAGCGTCGCGGCGGTGCGCGGGTGCGCGCGCGGCGAGGGCGGCGAGGTCGACGAGACGCGCTACGCCTGCTGCATGGACGCCGACGCGGGCGTCTATTATAAGAAGGACTATTTCGGCGGCCGCATCCGCGCCTATCGCCTGGATGGCGTCGACGCCGACCGCCTTGCGCCCTTCCCGCTCCCCGTAGGCAGCGGCGTCGAGTATGTGAACGGGCAGCCGTAGCCTTGCTCTTCGCTTCTGCGCGCGGTCTGTTCGCCCCGCCCGCCCCGCCGCAAGGCGGGGCGGGCGGGATTTTTTGCGGACCCTTTCGCGCGCTTTTCTCCGCGGGCGGGGCATAAACGGGGGCGGCGGGGCATAGGATAGGGAAAAAAGGAGTTTTTCGGATGCGCCGATGGCTGTGTGCGCTGCTCGCCGCGGCAGTGCTTCTTTCTCTGGTCCCGTCCGTCGGCTGTGCCGCGGACGAGCCCCCGCGCGATACTTACGTCATCGAGGCGGCGTACGGCGAGGGGGTGCTCGCCGCCTCCATGCAGTGTACCTTCCACAACCGAACGGAGGAAGAGCTGCCGCACGTCGACTTCAACCTGTACGGCAACGCCTACCGCGCCGACGCGCAGTATAAGCCCGTCTCCGCCGCCTACGCCGCCCGCGCCTACTACAACGGCGAGAGCGAAGGGGGCATGGATATCCTCTCCGTGCAGCCGTGCGCGCGCTGGGAGGTGTGCGGCGAAGACGAAAATGTCCTGCGCGTGCACCTCGCTGCGCCGCTCGCCCCGGGGGAGGCGGTCACCCTCTCCGTCGGCTACCGCCTGCGCCTCGCCGAGGTCGAGCACCGCACGGGCATCGCCCGCAGCGCCGTCAACCTCGGCAACTTCTACCCCGCGCTGTGCGTGTACGAGCCGGGCACGGGCTTTTACGCGTGCACTTACTCCGCCGTCGGCGATCCCTTTTACTCCGCCTGCGCCGATTACGAGGTGACCATCTCCATGCCCGCCGCGTACACCGCCGCGGCCTCGGGCGAGCCCGTCTCGGCGGCGGTGGAAGGGGGCGTGCGCCGCTGCACCTACCGCCTCGAAAACGCGCGCGACTTCGCCCTCGTGCTCGGCACCTCCTTCTCCCTGCTGCAGGGGGAGGCGGAGGGGGTCTCGCTGCGCTATTACTACTATGACGACGGCGATGCGGAGGGCACGCTGCGCCTGCTCGAGGCGTGCTTCACCTTCTTTTCGGATACCTTCGGCCGCTACCCCTACGGCAGCTACAGCGCGGTGCAGACGGGCTTCTGCTACGGCGGCATGGAGTACCCCGGGCTGGTCTTTTTGTCCGATTCGCTCGCGGGTGCCGACTACGCCTACACCGCCGTGCACGAGACGGCGCACCAGTGGTGGTACGCCGCCGTCGGCAGCGACCAGACGCGCGCCGCGTGGACGGACGAGGGGCTGGCCGAGTACTCCTCCCTCCTCTTTTTCGAGGGCGCGCCCGCCTACGGCTTTGGGCGGGAGGGGCTGGTCGCCTCCGCCCGCCGCGCGCTCGACGCCTACTGCACGGTGCAGCAGCAGCTGTTCGGCGGGGCGGACACCGCGATGACCCGCCCCCTCTCCGACTTCCCCGGCGAGCTCGCCTACGTCTGCCTCACCTACGACAAGGGCCTGCTCCTCTTCGACGCCGTGCGCGACGCGCTGGGCGAGCGGCGCTTTCTTGCCGGGCTGCGCCGCTACTATGCGCGCAACAGCGGCAAGCTCGCTTCCCCCGCCGATCTCGCCGCGGCCTTCGGCAGCGCGGCGGCGGAGGGCATCATCGCCTCCTTTGCAGACGGTTCCGCCGTGGTATAGGGGAGGGGGGGGAGAAGTCCGCCGCACGGCGGAGGGCGCAAAAAGGGCGCGGGGACGCGGAGGCGTCCCCGCGCCCGTACGTTCGGGTATGCGGGTATGTTTGCCGGCGGGCGGCACATGCAAATTGTAAAAAGCCGCGCGCGCGGCAGCGGGGCGGCACATTTTTCCAAAAGGCGTGCAAAAGGCGCGGGGCGGGTCAGACGGCAGAGGGGCTTTTGTTCGCCTCCGCCGGGTCGGAGGACTCGAGCAGCGTGCACTCGTACAGCGTCGGGTCGGCGGAGTCGTCGTCGCGGTCAGACATCTCGTTGACGAGCAAAAAGTTTTCGGGCAGCTCTTTGGGTGTGTAGCCGGTGTACGCGCGGAAGATGCGGTTGAAGTTGCGGATGGTGTTGAAGCCGCTCTGGATGGCGACCTCCGTCACCGTCAGCGAGGGGTCCTTCTGCAGCAGGTCGACCGCCTTCTGCACCTTGATAAAGTTGAGGTAGTGCGAAAAGGTCATGCGCGTCTGCTTGTGGAAGAGGCGAGAAAAGTAAGAGGGGTTCATCCCCATGTACGCGGCCGCCTCGCCGAGGTCGAAAAATTCGAACTTCTGTTCCATCTCGTTGAGCAGGCTGCGGAAGCGCTCGGCGGTGGGGCTGCTTTCGGGCGGCTTTGTCTCCTCGTTGCGGAACACTTCCATCATCAGCTGCGAAACGAGCAGCGCGGTGTGCCCCTCGTACAGCTTTTCCTTTTTCTCCAGCTCGCTGCGCAGCGTGCAGAACAACCCGTACACGTCGTAGCGGTCGCCCAGCAGCGGGCATGCGAGGGTGCTGCCGTGCGCAAAAAAGCCGGTCACGCCGCTCTCGAATACGATCATCGCCACCGTGGTGTCCTTTGTCGCCGCGTGCATACAGTGTACCTGGCGGCTGTCGATAAAAAAGCTCTCTCCCGCCTTGACGAGGTAGGTCTTGCGCTCGCAAAAGACTTCGATGCTTCCCTTTTCCACATAAAACAGCTCGCACTCGTAGTGCCAATGGGGCAGATTGTGCGAGTTGCGGTACCGCCCCACCCATACGGGCAGGCCGGTGCGGTCCTGCCAGGTCTCCCTTTTGATATTCATGACAACTTTCTCCCTTGTTACATATTTTAATACATAAAAGCCCGCCTGTCAATACCAGTCTGCAAAATAAAAGTAAAAAAATGTCTCATTTGTGTAAAATAGTTGCTTGTACCGCCCCCGCTTCGATGTTATAATGGAGCAAAAGATGTGCGTTTTGAAAGTTTTTTTGCGGTTTTTCTTCCAAACCGCCCAAAAACTTCGCAGGGCGCCGTCGCTGCGCCTTTGGGCGCAAGAACACTCGGAGGAGGGAAACACATGGCAGCATTACAGGTGTTGAAGAAGGTCTTGCGCGGCCTCTCCGCTGTCGCCATTTTCGGGCTCGCCACGGCGCTGGCCGCCGGCCCGATCATGGAACAGTACCAGGCCCCGCTGGATGACTTTTTCAACTCGACCAGTTTCGAGATCGTCGCCGAAGAGACGGATCAGGCGGACTGGGTGTATGAATCTAACTTCAAGACGGTCCAGGAGGCCGTCGAGGGCTTCAAGGAATTCGCGATCCGCGAATCGCAGGAAACGTACGTTCTCCTGAAGAACGAAGAGCAGGCGCTCCCCATCGCCAAGGATGCAAGCATCACGCTGCTCGGCCTGCGCGCGTACGTCCCCGTCTATGGCAACGATATGGGCGCCGCGCCGGATACCAACGTCATCAACGGCGAAAATTCGCAGATCTATAACGCATTCGAAGACCGCGGCTTCAAGGTGAACCCGACGGTCAAGGAAAAATACATGGCGAGCGAGCAGATCACGCTGAAGGAAGACGGCGAGATCGACGCGTCCGCCAAGTTCAGCGACACGGCGGCCGCCGCCGAGCTCGACCTCGGCGAGCTGGGCATCACCGCCGCCGATTACAGCGGGTATAAAGATGCCGCCATCGTCGTGGTCGGCCGCCCGGGCGGCGAGCGCAAGGAGTACTCCGTCGGCGGCACCGATTCGCTGACCGGCAACATCCTCGGCCTCTCGCAGGCAGAAAAGGCGGTCATCGAGGAGGCGAAGGATAACTTCGATAAGGTCGTCGTCCTTGTCAACGCCACCAACATGATGGAGCTGCGCGAGCTGGAGGAGGACAGCGAGATCGACGCCATCCTCTGGATCGGCTACCCCGGCGTGTACGGCTTCTACGGCGTCGCAGACGTGCTCAACGGCACCGTGGCGCCCTCCGGCCACCTCGGCGACACCTATGCCGCCAACACCGCGATCAATCCCGCGATGGTCAACTACGGCACGGACGGCAAAAATAAGTGGGCGAACGTCGACGAGTTCGGCGGCAGCGACAACACGAACAGCTACCTCATCAACCAGGAGGGCATCTACACCGGCTACCGCTACTACGAGACGCGCTATGCAGACGTGGTCGGCGGCGTTGACGGCGCGGCGGAGGCCAAGGCGGGCACCTATGTCAACGCAGACGGCACCGCGGCGACGTCCGACGGCACCTGGAACTACGCGAACGAAGTGGTCTATCCCTTCGGCTACGGCCTCTCTTATACCACCTTCGAGCAGACGCTCGATTCGATCCGCGTCAAGGGCGACAAGAAGACGGCAGAAGTGGTCGTCACCGTCGAGAACACGGGCGACGTCGCCGGCAAGTCTGTCATCCAGCTGTACGCGCAGGCGCCGTACACCGACTATGACCGCGAAAACGGCGTGGAGAAGTCGGCCATCCAGCTGATGGACTACGAAAAGACGAACCTGCTCGAGCCGGGCAAGACGCAGACGATCACCCTGCGCGTGGATTTGGCCAACCTCGCCAGCTACGACTACACCAACGCCAAGACGTACATCGTGGACGACGGCGAGTACTACTTCGCCATCGGCGACGACGCGCACGAGGCGCTCAACAACATCCTCGCCGCACAGGGCTATACCGTCGAAGACGGCATGACCGCGAACGGCGACGCCACCAAGGCCAAGAGCTGGTCGTGGTGGGGCAGCGCGAACGGCGTGGATGCGCAGACCTTCTCGGTCAGCAAGGCGGGCGTGGAGATCACCAACCACCTCAGCGAGGGCGACTACGCGATGGACATCAACGCCTTCGAAGGGTACGAAAACACCGCCAAGTACATGACCCGTGCCGATTGGAACGGCACCTATCCCGAAGCCGTGTTCGGCCTCGAGGCGAAGGGCCGCATGGAGACGCTGCTGCGCAACGACTTCATCGACTTCAAGACGAACGACGACGTCTCCGCCTTCTCGTGGGGCGAGGACAACGGCATCACCATCTATGAGATGAAGGGCGCCGCGTGGGACGACCCCCGCTGGGACGACTTCATCGACCAGATCCCCATCAGCGAGTTCCTGTCCTTTGCGCAGAGCGCCTTCCACAACATCGCCGGCATCGAGTCGATCGGCTACCCCGGCAACAAGGCGGACGACGGCCCCGGCGGCTCGGACAGCGGCAAGATGGCAGACGCAGGCTACCAGGGCCAGGCGTACAGCGAGATGGAGGGCTACGACAGCAAGTACGACAACTACGGCACCCGCATCGCGCCGACGCCCACCAACCTCGCCTACAGCTGGAACAAAGAGCTCGCGTATGAAAACGGCCAGATCATCCTCGGCGAAAGCACCCTCATCTTCAACTATCCCATCATGATCGGCCCCGGCATGAACCTGCACCGCCATGCGTACAACGGCCGCGGCGGCGAGTATTATTCGGAAGACCCCATCCTGTCCGGCTTCACGGGCAGCGCGGTCGTGCAGGGCGCACAGAGCAAGGGCACCGTCGTCAACGTCAAGCACTTCGCCTTCAACGACCAGGAGGGCGACCGCTCGGGCATCGCAGTGTTCATGAACGAGCAGACGGCGCGCGAGATGGAGCTGCGCAACTTCCAGCAGGCCTTCGAGGCGAACGGCAAGCCCGCCTCCTTCTATGAAGACGAGAGCAAGGCAGACGAATACACCGTCGGCGCGCTCGGCGTCATGACCTCCTTCAACCGCATCGGCGCGACCGCGCCCAGCGCGAACAAGGGCGCCTGCGTCGACATCCTGCGCGGCGAGTGGGACTTCAACGGCTACAGCGTCACCGACTTCACCGGCGTCGCGCCCAAGGCTTCGCCGAAGGAATCCATCCTCTACAACACCACCGCCTTCTGCGGCTTCGGCGTCAGCGTCGACTATTGGGATGCCTCGTACTTCGAGAATGACGCGGATATGTGCGCGGCCATCAAAGATAACCTCAAGTATATCCTGTACCCGCTCGTGAACAGCGCCGCCATGAACGGCCAGAACATCTCCTCGCACCGCGTCGAACTCGACACGCCGTGGAGAGCGCTGTATCGCAATGCGCAGATCGGCTTCGGCGTCGCGGTCGGCGTGACCGTCCTCGGCTGGATCGCCCTCGAGATCGTCGGTGCCGTCCAAAAGAAGAAGGAGGTGCGCTGATATGAACTTCATCAAAAAACAGGGCGTCATGGGTTGGATCGTCGTCGCGGCGGTCATCCTCGCCCTCGTATCCATGATCGTGTACATCGTCAATTCGACGACGGGCTACATGGACGGCAACGCCATGAACGCCGCGCCCGTCATCCTCACGATCGTCTTCATCGTCGGGGCAGTTATCCTGCTGGCCGTGTCCGACCGCCTGGACGAGCGCGTGTCGGGAGCCATCCTCTTCGTGCTCTCCCTGCTCGTCGCGGCGTCCGCGCTCGTGTTCATCGTCGAGCGGGTCGCGGTCATCAGCGATATGCTCAACCCGGTCAACCACCCCGACGCACAGGTCAAAACGGTGCAGGCCGCGATCGCAGGGATCTCCCTCTACCTTGTTTCCTTCCTTGCGATGGTCGTCGCCACGATCGGCGGAAGATTGGCAAAGAAGGAGGATTGATCTTCTCTCCGGTCGCCCGTGCAGGGCAAAGAGGCAGCGGTTTACCGCTGCCTCTCACTTTGTCCTGCGCCCGCCGCGCGCGGCGGGCCTGTATCGATACCGAAAGGGGCGCCCGCGCGCAGTCTTGCGCGCGGGCGCCCCTCCTCTTTTCGCGGCCTGTCAGTGGCAGCCGCCGCACGTCTTGCAGTTGCCGCTGCAGTGCGCGCTCTTTTTGCCCGTCGCGGAGAACATCTCCCCGCTCCAGTCGCGGTTTGCCCGCTCCCCGCAGGCGGGGCAGGGGACGGGGTCGTCGTACTTCTGTACGAACTCTTCAAACTTTTTCCCGCAGTGCGGGCATACATATTGCAGGATAGGCATGGCTATTCCTCCTTGGTTTCGGTGTTTTGAGGCGCCTCCCCGGCGCCTTCGGCCGCGGCGGCTGCGGCGGGGGCGGTTTGGGCGGTGCGGCGGGCGGCGGGGGCGAAGTCTCGCTTGGCGCCTGCCAGCAGCAGCGAGCGCTTGCTCAAAACGTGGGCGGCGTAGTGCGCCGCAAAGACGAGTGCGCCCACCGTGTTGCAGATGATATCTTCCATCGTGTCGTCGACGGGGATATACAGGTCGCCGTTTATATCCGTAACGGGCACGCCCTGCGCGTTGTTGCCCAGCAGCTTGTCGCCCGCGAACTCGAAGATCTCCCACAGCGCCGCGAACATCAGCGACACGGCAAAGCAGAAGAGGATGACGAGCAGCGGGTTGAGCTTGTCGGCGTCTGCCAGCTTGCACAAAAAGAACAGCCCGATGAAGCCGCCGAGATAGCCGAACAGCGTGTGCATGGCCAGATCGTACCACCAGACGCTGCCGTACAGTCCTTCTACCGAGCCCAAAAAGGAGGCGAGGAAGGCAAAGATGACGAAGATGGCCCACATCGCGTCGCCGATCTTGTCGCGGAAGATGGCGCGCCCGGCGAAGGGCACCAGCCACAGCAGCGCGTTGCCGGCCAGCACGATGAAGCGGCTGCCCATCGTTCCGTCGGCGAAGCGGCGGACGATGACGACGATCATCGCGACGAATAACAGGGCGGACGCCGCGTACACGAAGATGCGCAGCGGCGGGATCTTGCGGCGCGCGGGCGCTGCAGAGGTGTTTTTCACGAGTGTTTCCTCCTTCGAGGGGGTGGCGGGGCTCGCCCCGCATCGCTAACAGTATAGCAGATTTTCGCGTTTTTTACAAGCGGCGGGGCGCCTCATAAAAGGATTTTGCCCCGCATACACTAAACGCATGGGC
>CASEIS010000005.1 GCA_949287895.1 uncultured Bacillota bacterium | reverse complement strand
ACTGAAAATCCCTGTGTCGGTGGTTCGATTCCGCCCCGAGGCACCAACCATGCTGGTGTAGCTCAACTGGCAGAGCAGCTGATTTGTAATCAGCAGGTTGTGGGTTCGATTCCAATCACCAGCTCCAACGCAAACGCGGAGCCAACTCCAATTCAATACGGGAAGATTCCAGAGCGGCCAAATGGATCAGACTGTAAATCTGACGTCTACGACTTCGGTAGTTCGAATCTACCTCTTCCCACCACCAAAAGGCACCCATGGGGGTGCCTTTTTTGGCGGTGGGAAGAGGTAATTGAGGCGCACCGACCTTCGGTAGTTCGGGCGAACGGCGCAGCGTGAAGATTTGGCGAAAACACCACTCCCCTCTCGCGCCGCGACGCTCTCGCGCAAAGCGCGAGCATCTACCTTCGCCGCGCTCAATGCGCGGCGACTCCTTTCCACCAAAAGGCACCCATTCGGGTGCCTTTTGCTGTGGAAGAGGTAATTGAGGCGCGCCGACCTTCAATAGTTCGGGCGAGCGGCGCAGCGTGAAGATTTGGCGAGAGCTGCCCTCCCCTCTCGCGCCGCGACGCTCTCGCGCAAAGCGCGAGTATCTACCTTCGCCGCGCTCAATGCGCGGCGATTTCTGTCCGCCGGCAAAAATCCTTTCAAGAGCAATTAAAGACGGCCTTGCGGCAAAAGCCGCAAGGCCGTCTGTCGATTTTTGATTCCGAGAGGTCAAATCTGCGTAAAGACGACCGCTTCGTCGGCAAACGAAAGGCGGATATCGCCGCAGACGATGGACTGCGCAGCATCGTCGAAGGTACACTCTTCCTCGGCCGCGTCCGCGTAAAACTCTTTCCATTCGGCATAGGAGGCATTCGTCGCCAGCGACTCTCCCGCATCCAGGAAAACCTGCGTCTTAGACTCGTCGCCTTCCATGCGGGCAAAGTCGACATAAAAGTAGGGCAGCGGGATCACGGCGTTTCCCCCTTCCGTGCGCACCCCCGCGGACAGATTCATCAGGGCGCAGCGCCCGTCCTCGCCGATGTACACCGCATAAAAGCCCTTACTTCCTCCGCCCGGTTCGATCACGAGGTAACCGTTTACGATCTCTGCATCGGCGCCCTCCCCGACGATCCCCGCGCAGATATCTTCTAAAGAACGATCGGTATCGAAATATGCGACGGAATCTGTGTATTGGTAGACGCTCTTTGCATCGATCTGCAGCGTAAACTCATATTTGCCGGAGTAACTGCGCACGCTGACCGAGTCTTGGTCGGGAAGTTTGCCCGAATCGAAGAAATGCAAGTAGATGAAATAACCCGCAGCCGCGACGGCGCCTAAAATCACCGCTCCCCAAAGCACGGCGGTGGCGATGAGACACGTCTTTGTAATTTTATTCATAATTTCACCCTATTTGATCGCTATACGGATCCAAATGAACGATTCCCCAAGCTGCCTTCGCTCGTTTTCATTTCCTCATTGTTCAATTTTTTCATACGGCCTCTGTGCATCGGTCTCACCCCCGTTCATATTTCCTCATCCACATTCTATCATGAACCCTTGCCCATGTCAATAACCCTATAAAAATTATTACAATTATTCTGCAGCCGCATGACGGAAAGCAAAGCGGCTGCCTTGCCGACAAGGATCGCACCCTCGCCCTCCCCGCGGGCGCCGGTGTTTTTTCGTTCCGAACGGGAATGGCGGCGGAGCAAAAGCATTTGCGGCGAAGGGTTGAAAAATCGCGCCGTCTGTGCTATAATCAATACCATCAATAAAAAAATTGCAGGGCAGGAATATGAAGCTCATTCACACGGCCGACCTCCATCTCGGGTCGAAGATGGACACGCGGTTTGACAAGGCGACAGCGGACGAGCGCAAGCGCGAGCTGCGCAACACCTTCCGCCGCATGGTCGCCTACGCCGCGGAAAGCGGCGTTTCGGCCATTTTACTGTGCGGGGACATCTTTGACAGCGACAGGCCTTATAAAAAGGATAAGGACTTCTTTTTCAGCGTCGTGCAGGACACGCCGGGCATCGACTTTTTGTACCTGCGCGGCAACCACGACACGGAGGGCGCGATGCCGGAGGAGCTCCCCTCCAATTTGAAGTTGTTTTCGGACACATGGACGTACTACGCCTACGGCGACGTCACGGTCGCGGGGGTGGAGATCGGCGACAAAAACCGCGCCTCGTACGAGGCCGCACTGTCCTTAGAAAAGGACAAACTGAACATCGCGATGCTGCACGGGCAAGTCGGCGACGGCCCCGCCGACATCCGCCTCAAAAGGCTGCGCGACAAAAACATCGACTACCTCGCGCTCGGGCACGTCCATAAATATATGGAAGGCCGCCTCGACGAGCGGGGCGACTACGTTTACTGCGGCTGCCCGGAGGGGCGCGGCTTCGACGAGCCGGGCGAGCGCGGGTTCGTGCTGCTGACCGCGGAAAAGGGAAAGGTCGCGCATACCTTCGTGCCCTTCGCCGCGCGCACCATCCACGAAGAGCGGGTGGACGTGAGCGGCTGCCGGAACGCCTATCAGGCGTATACCGCGGTGCGCCGCGGCATATCTTTCCGCAAAGACGACATCTACCGCATCCTGCTCACGGGCGAAGTCGACTTCGACGTAGACGGACTGGCTGCAGACGTAGAAAAACAGCTGGAGGGCAGCTGCTGCTTTTGCAGCGTCAAGGACAAGACGGAGAGGACGATCGACATCGCGAAGTTCCGCGGCGACCTCTCCGTGCGCGGAGAGTTCGTGCGGACGGTGCTCGCGCAGGCGGACATGCGCGAAGACGAGAAGATGACCGCGATCCGCTGCGGGCTGCGCGCCTTAGAGAACAAGGAGATCGAATTATGAAGCTGATCTCCTGCCATATCGAAAATTTCGGGTCCATCCGAAACGAAACTTTTTCCTTCCGCGAAGGGCTGACCGCCGTCTGCGCGGAAAACGGGTCGGGCAAGACGACGCTGGCGGCCTTCCTCGAGGCCATGCTGTACGGCATGAAGCTCGACCGCGCAAACAGCAGAGAGTTCGGCGCGCGCAGGCACTTCAGGCCCTTCGGCGGCGGAAGGTTCGGCGGCAGCCTGCTCTTTTCCGTCGGCAATGACGTGTACAAGATCGAGCGCACCTTCGACGAAAAGAGCGAGAACAAGGATACCCTCACCGCCTATAAGAACGGCGAGCCGTTCGACGGGTTCGGCAAGAGCGTCGGAGAGGCGATCTTCGGGATCGACAAGGAGTCCTTCGAGCGCACCATCCTGATCGACGCGACGGACATCGAGATCGGCTCGACGGGCAGCATCGACGCGAAGCTCAACCGCTTCGCGGAGGGAAGCACCGACGACGCGAACACGGAGGCGGCGCTCAAACGCCTCAACGAAAAGGCAAAGATATACAAAAAGACGCGGGCGGACGGCAGCAGCCTGACCGCGCGGGAGAAGGCGGCGCTGCACGACCTGGACAAAAAGATCGGCAGCGCCGAGACGACCAAAGAGAGCCTGCCCGCACAGTACGCGCAGCTGGAAGAATGCGACAAGGAGATCTGTTCGGCGCAGGCCGAACTCGCCGCGATGCAGGGCGCGGCGCTCGCGCGCAAAGATTGGGAGATGTACGACGGCTACCTGAAAAGCGCCGCCGAGAGCGAACAGGAGCTCGACGAACTCGCAAAAAAATACCCGCGCGGAGTGCCCTCCCCCGACGATGTGAAAGAGGCGCGCGGCCAACTGACGGCCAAACGGACGCTGCAGGCCCAACACGAAAAGCTGCTGCCCGCAGAGGACGCGGAAAAACTTTCTGCCCTGCGCAAAAAATACGCGGGCGGCGCGCCGACAAAGGAAGAATTGGACGGCCTCTCCGACAAGATCGGACAGCTCACCCTGGCGGAAGCGAACTTACGGGCGGCAGAAAATGTGCAGCCCGCCGCGTGGGAGGGAGAACTGCGCGCCCGCTTCGGCGAGCACTCCCCCACACAGGCCGAGCTCGACCGCCTCGACGCGGCCGCCGACGCGTACGAGCGGGCGGAAAAGGCGTACGGCGAGATGCCCGACCAGTGCGCTGCCCCGCCGGGCGTGGCGGGCGCGGGGAAAAGGACGGGCTGCCTCGTCGCGGCCATCCTCTCTGCCGTCGCCGCTGCGGCGGGCATCGGCGTGCTGTTCGTTCAGCCCGTCGCGGGCATCGCTCTGCTGGCGGCGGGGCTGCTGTGCCTGATCGGCACGGGATTTTTCTACCTCAACAAAAAGGCGTCCGCACTGCCGCCCGCGGGGCAGATCAACCGCGAAAAGATCGCCAAGGGGCAGGAAATGGCCGATGCTGCGGCCGAAGTGCGGCACATCGCCGGGCAATACGGCTATACCGCAGACCGCGGCGTGCGCGACACCGCCCGAAAGCTGAAAGAAGACTTTGAAGCCTACCGAGAGCTGCTGCAGGCAGACGCGAAGCGAGAAAGCGACCTGCGCGAAAAGCGGCAGGAGCGCGACGGCCTGCGCGCGCAGCTCGAAGAGGCATTTGCCGCCTACGGCTTTGCGGAAGGCAGCTTCGGCGATCGCCTGGCGGCGCTGCGAAGCGAACTTTCCGACTATACGTCCCTCACCAACACGGAGAGCGGCCTGCGGCGGCAAAACGAGCAGGCGCGGCAACAGATCGAAGAGCACGACCGCGCGCTCGGCGCCTTCTGCGAGAAATACGGCCTGGACGCGCGCACGCTCGAAGCGGACATCGACCGCATCGAAAGCGACGCGCGGCTGCGCATACGGGAGAGCGCCGCGCGCGACGAAAACCGCGCCAAAGCGGCGGCCTTCAAACAGGAAAAGGGCCTGACCGACCGCCCCGCCGCGGCGGATGCGGAGGAAGGGACAATCGAAGCGGAGCTCGACCTGCTGCAGCGCAAGCGCGCGCGCCTTGCCCGCGAGATCGAGGAGCTCGAAGCGGAGGCGGAGACGCTGGACGACCTGTACGCCGAGCGGCAGCGGCACGAGGAGGCGCTCGCCAACTACGAGCGCGACTACGCCCTCCTCATGCGGACGGCAAACCTGCTGCGGCAGGCGGACAAACAGCTCAAGGACCGCTATGTCGCGCCCATTCGGCAACACTTTTCCGAATATGCCGACCTTTTGGAGGCGGCACTCGGCGAAAAGGTCGTGATGACGCCCAACTTCGAGATCCGCTTCGAGCAAAACGGCATCGAGCACAGCGATCGGCATTGGAGCGCGGGGCAGCGCAGCCTGTGCACCTTCTGCTTCCGCATGGCGCTGCTCGAAAATATGTATCCGGGCGAGAGGCCCTTCCTCATCCTCGACGACCCCTTCGTGCACCTCGACCGCAAGCACATGGACAGGGTACGGGAGGTCCTGCGAAAACTTTCCGAAAAATGGCAGCTGCTCTACTTCACCTGCCACGAGAGCAGGGCGATATAGCCGCCCTGCCGCAAGCCGAGGGGGCGCCCCGCACGGGGCGCCCCCTCTCTGTATGCGGCATCACCGCCCGTTCAATAAATATCCCTCTCGACGGGGGTATAAAACAGCTCTTCCGCGCGCGCCCCGCGGGCAAATGCAAGGATCCACATCAGCTTGGTGACCGTCGCCTCCAGCGTCATACAGCGCGCCTCAAGCACGCTGCCGCAGGCTCGCAACCTGCGGCCGACCGCGTACTTATCCAATGCACTCCCCTCATGTTCTGCCTGCGTGGTGAGCACGGCCGTCTTACCCGCAGCGAGAAAGCGCGCCAGCCGCGCCGCAGGCTCGCCGTAGTCCGGCAACCCGCCTGAACCAAACGATTCAATGACCAACCCGTCGCAATGGCTATCGAAATAGTCGAAAATATCGGCAGAAAAACCCGGGATCATCTTCAGCACGAAGACCTTTTCGTTCATCGCGTGAAAAAAGCGCGGCGCGCCCTGCGGCTTGGGCCACTCGAGAAAATAATAGGGCTTTCCGTCGCGCATGGTCGCGACGGCGGGGAAATCGATGCTGGAAAAGGCGTTAAAGGAGCGCGTGCGCGTCTTTTTGGCGCGCGTGCCCAAGATCACGCTTCCATCAAAAACAATGCGCACGCCGCAGGCGGCGCCATCTGCGCAGAACAGAAAGGCGTCGGCTAAGTTGCGCCTGGCATCGGTGTCGCGCGAATAGACGGACTTTTGCGATCCGGTCAGAACGACGGGCTTGGCGCTGCCCTGGATAAGATAGGACAGTGCGGCCGCCGTGTACGCCATCGTATCGGTGCCGTGCGTCACGACAAAGCCGTCAAAGGCAGCGTAGTTCTCTTCGACGATGCGCGCGATCTGCAGCCAGTGCGGCGCATGAATGTTGGTGCTATCCAAACGGAAGGGCTGGACGGCCGTCACGTCGCAGACCTGCGCCACCTCCGGCACGCATGCAAGCAATTCTGCAGAAGAAATGGCAGGCGCAAGCCCCTCTTCCGTCTCCTTCGAAGCGATCGTGCCGCCCGTTGCGATCATCAAAATCTTCTTTTTCATCCTATCCTTCCTCACAGATCGCCGCGCGCGGCTTTTTCTCTCTCCGGCGCGGGCATCCACAGCTTATTTCCGCCACAGCCGCAGCGGCCGTTTTTTCTATTCTATCCCTTTTGCGCGCTGCTGTCAACTGTACGCTCCCCTCCCCGATACCCCGCTGCAGGCGGCGGCGATTACAGAGAGTTAACTTTGGTTAATTCGTTTGACTTTTTCCCCCTCCGTCGGCTATACTGGTCGCACAAACATGACACCTTACGGAGGACATAACCATGGAAGAATCTGTACGCATGCCGCTCATCGGCGACAAGGCCCCCGCCTTTGAGGCGGTCACCACGCAGGGGAACATCTCTTTCCCCGCCGACTATGAGGGAAAGTGGGTCATCCTCTTTTCTCACCCCGCCGATTTCACCCCCGTCTGCACGACGGAATTCATGACCTTCGGCTCGATGATCGGCGAATTTGAAGCGCTGAACGTGCAGCTGATCGGCCTTTCCGTCGACTCGCTGTACGCGCACATCGCGTGGCTGCGCAAGATCCAAGAACTGGAATGGAAGGGCAAAAAGAACATCGAAGTGACATTCCCGCTCATCGAGGACATCCGCATGGAAGTCGCCAAAAAGTACGGCATGATCCAGCCCTCCGCCTCGAACACGCAGGCGGTGCGCGCGGTGTTCGTGATCGACCCCAAGGGCGTCATCCGCGCCATCCTCTACTATCCTCTCTCGACCGGCCGCAACTTTGACGAGATCAAGCGGCTGGTGATCGCCCTGCAGAAGGCGGACAGCGACAACGTGGCGACCCCCGCCGACTGGCGGCCGGGCGACGACGTGATCGTGCCGACGGCGGGGAGCTGCGGCACCGCGAAGGAGCGGATGGAGAGCAAAGACGAGGATATGTACTGCCTCGACTGGTTCCTCTGCTTCAAGAGAGAGAAAAAGTGAGCGACGCCCCAAATACACCTTGCCGCCCGCACAAAAAGCGCGGGCGGCCTTTCTTTTGCGCGGGCGGCCTTTCTCACGCGGGCGGCCTTTCTTTCACGCGGGCGGCGGGGCGTGAGCCGCGCGGCCGGGGCAACATCTGCAGGCGCGGGCGACGGGCTGCGGGGCAGAGCGGGCGGCCGCGGCGGCAGGCAGGCACTTTCCCGAAGAAAAGGGAGCCACGTTCGGCGGCATTTTGCAGCGGGCGGCGGCGAGGCGCAGGGCTTGCCTTTCTGCGCGCGATGTGCTATACTTGCGCTTAAGAATATGGATATAAGGAGGCTTGCTTATGTTAAAAGATCTCGGCGTACAGCCGTATGTGTTCCCGATGCCGGTGCTGATGATCGCCACCTACGGCGAGGACGGCAAGGTGGACGTGATGAACATGGCGTGGGGCGGCGTCTGTGCCGAAAACATGGTCGCGCTCAACATCGACGAGGACCACAAGACGAGTGAAAACATCAAGAAGCGGGGCGCCTTTACGCTGAGTGTGGCGGACGTGGCGCACATCGAGGAGGCGGACTTCTTCGGCATCGCGACCGGCAACAAGATGGAGGACAAGTTCGAGCGCACGGGCATGCACGCCGTAAAGAGCAAGCACGTCGACGCGCCCGTCATCGAGGAGTTCCCCCTCACCCTCGAGTGCAAGGTGGCCGAGTGCCAGCACACCGCCTACGGCTTCCGCGTGCTGGGCGAGATCGTCAACGTACTCGCCGACGAAAAGGTGCTGGACGAGAAGGGCAAGGTGGTCCCCTCCAGGCTCAATGCGTTCGTGTTCGACCAGATGCGCAGCGGCTACTATGCGGTCGGCGAGAAGGTCGGCCAGGCATGGCAGAGCGGCGCGAAACTGATGAAAAAGTAATTTTTGCGGGAGGCATGGCATGAAAATCGCGGTGACGTACGAGGACGGAAAGATCTTCCAGCACTTCGGGCATACGGAGGCCTTCAAGCTGTACGACGTGGAGGACGGAAAGGTGACCGCGTCGCGCGTGCTGCCGACGAACGGCAGCGGCCACGGTGCGCTGGCGGGATTTTTGAAGACGGAGGGCGCGGATGCGCTCATCTGCGGCGGCATCGGCGGCGGCGCACAGATGGCGCTCGCCGAGGCGGGCATCCGCCTGTATGCGGGCGTGAGCGGCGACGCGGATGCGGCGGTGGAAGCGCTGCTGCGCGGCGAACTGCACTACGCAAACGACGCGACCTGCTCCCACCACGAGCACGCGGACGGCCACGACTGCGGCCACGGCGGGCACGACTGCGCGGAACACGGCAGCTGCGGCAGCGGCTGCAAGCATTGACCCGCCAACAAAAAGCGGATAAAGGCGGATGCCCGCGCGGCGGCGGTTTGCGGCAGTCTATGCCTGGCATAGTACTGTGCAAACGGGAGAAATGGCGCGCTCCGGCGCGATATTGCGCCGCAAACCGAAAATTTGTCTGAAAATAGAAAACGCGCCCCGCGGCAAAATTGCCGCGGGGCGCGCGCTTTTACGGAATGTTTTTCTGGCAAGGGGCCGAAGGAAGGCCGCCGCAAGACAAATTCAAAACAGATGCAAGATCGGAAACAAGTTCAAATGCTAAAACAGCTCAGTCCCCGAAATAGGCGGCGATGGCGGCCATGCGCTCCTGCTGGCGGACGCCGAAGGGGCAGCGACTGTCGCAGTGGCCGCACTGCAGGCAGGCGCCCGCCTTGACGGCGAGCTTGCTGTAGTGGTTGGCGGCCATCTTGTCACCCGCGAGGGCGAGGTCGTAGTACTTGTTGACGATGCCGATGTCGATGCCGGCGGGGCAAGGGCGGCAGTGGTTGCAGTAGACGCAGCTGCCCGCAGCCTCGGCGGGCGTGAAGGCGGCGATGGCGGAATAGTCGCACTCCTCCGCCGTCGCCTGCGGGAAACGCAGCAGCTCGTCGAGGTCGGCGAGGCCGCGCACGCCCGGCACGGCGGTGAGCACGGCGGGGCGGTCGAGGCAGTAGCGCAGGCACTGATTGCGCGTGAGGGCGCGGCGGAAGGGCGAAGTCTCCGCCGAGAGCAGCCGGCCGCCGTGGAAGGGCTTCATCACCGAGATGCCCACACCCTCCGCCTCGCAGCGGCGGAAGAGGGCGGCGCGCTCGGCGGCAGTGCCGATGCCGAGTTCATCCCCCTTCTCAAAGTCGTAGGCGGGGTTGATGGAGAACATCATCATGTCCATCTCGCCCGTGTCAAGCAGGCGGTTGGCGACGGAGGGGGTGTGCGAGGAAAAGCCGACGTGGCGGAGCACCCCCTGCGCGCGCAACGAGAGGACGAAGTCGTAGATGCCGCTCTTTTGCAGGTCCTCCCAGTCGTCGTCCTCGTCGACGCAGTGCAGGAAGCCGAAGTCGACATAGTCGGTGCCGAGCAACTTCATCTCCCAATCGAAGGTGCGGCGGATCTCATCTAAATCGCGCGACCAGCCGTACTCGCCCTGCGCGTCGTACACGGCGCCGAAGTGCAGCTGAAAGTACAGCTGCTGCCTGCGGCCGCGGATCGCCCTGCCGACGGGCGCGTAGATACTGCCGCCACCGCCGCACAGGTCGAAAAAGTTGATTCCGCGATCAAGCGCGCGCGTGACGACCGCCTCGATCTCTGCGGGCGGGGCAGTGTGGATGCCGCCCATGCCGATGCCGAGCGTGCCGATGCGCTCGCTGCCGCGGGGAAGTTTCCTGTATTCCATATGTCCTCCTCTGCCGCCGAGGGCGGCCGATGTTTTGTTTTGGCCGAAGGCGGCCATTATTTTTGCCAACTGCCGTGCGGGCGGCCGCCGATCGATTCCCTGATGATCGATGCACTCGCCGCCTGCGTGCGACGAACTTTGCCGCAGCGCGGCGGGATGCGCCGTTCCTTTATTCGAGAGGCGTGAAACATTGTGAAACATTCGTTCTTATTTATGCGCTCCACGGCAAACGGCGAAGTATGCCAAACATAGTACTCTGCAAACGGCGAAAATCTTCAAATCGGAAGGGAAAATCGCCTATGCGCGGCCCTTTCCCCTGCCGTCGAGCAGCGGAATTGCGCGGCGGGCGACGAAGGCGCTGAGCAGGCACTGCGCGACGTCGCCGGGGATAAAGAGGGCGAAGCAGGAGACGAAGAGGGTGTACGCCGTGACCTCCCCGCCCAGATAGACACCGGCGATGAGGTAGTAGTAGGCGACGCCGAAGACGTAGATGACGGCGTCGGCGGCGAGGTTGGCGCACAGCAGGCGAAGATAGCGGGGCGCGGGGACGGCGCGAGCGATGCTGCCGCCGACGAGCGCGCCGAAGGCGAAGCCGATGATGTAGCCGAAGGTGGGCGTGAGGATGTACTGCGGGCCGCCGCCGCCCGTAAAGACGGGCACGCCGAGCAAGCCGAGCGCCATGTAGGCGCAGACGGCGACGCACGCACACCTTCCGCCGAGCACGAGGCCGGCGAGAGTGACGAAGAACACCTGCAGGGTGACGGGGACGGGCGGAACGGGGATGCGGATGAATGCGCCCGCGGCGATGAGCGCCGCAAACAGCGCGATGAGGGCGAAGTCGCGCGTCTTCCATTTGGAAAACATGGTCACACCTCCCCTTCCGCGCCGACGCGGATGCCGATCTCGCCCGCATAGAGGCGGGCTTCCTCCCCGCCCTCGTAGCGCACGAGCAGCGAGCCGTCGTCGCCGATGCCGAGCGCCGTCGCGCGGCGGGCGCCCTGCGGGCCGAGCACGTCGATCGCGCGGCCGACGACGCAGCTGCGGCGGCGGTATTCTTCCATGACCGCGGGCGCATCGAGCGCGCCGTACAGCTCGAAGAAGCGGCGCAAAAAGGCGGCGGCCAGCCTGTTCTTCCCGTCCCCCTGCGGCGCGTCGAAGACGGTGCCTGCGATGCCTTTGAGGGTATCGGGGAAGCCGCCGGGGGGCGGACTGACGTTGATGCCGACGCCCAGCACGACGAAGCGCAGGCGGCCGTCTTCCATACTGACGGAGGCCTCGGTGAGGATGCCGCACACCTTTTTGCCGTTCATGTAGACATCGTTCACCCACTTGATGCCCGCGCCGCGGCCGCCGACTTCCTCGATGGCCGCACAGACGGCGACGGCCGCCGCCGCGGTGACGCGCAGCGCCTGTGCCGCCGTGTAACGGGCGGGGCGCAGCAGCAGGCTGAAGTACAATCCGCCGCCGCGCGGGGAATAAAAGGCGCGGCGCAGACGGCCGCGGCCGGCCGTCTGCTCTTCGGCAAACAGCGCGAGGCCCTCCGCCTCCCCTGCCTCCGCGCGGGCGCGGACGAGGTCATTGGTCGAGGGCGCGGACGCGACCGCCTCGATGCGCAGCGCGCAGCCCTCGGGCAGATACTTGCGGATGCCCTGCACTGAGAGCTTATCACTGTCTGCGGGCAGCCGATAGCCGCGGTTTTTGACCGCCTCGAGGGGGTACCCCTCCTGCCGCAGCGCCTCCGCCGCCTTCCACACCGCGCCGCGCGATACGTGCAGCCCGGCGGCAATCTCCTCTCCCGAGAGGAATTTGCCGCGGGCGTTTTCTAAAAGTTCGAGCAGGGAGTCTTTGACCATGCCGCCCCTCCTGTTTTTGTCTGACCTGACCATTATAGCCCCGCGGCACATATTTGTCAACCAAATCAAATAAAACAGTTTACAATTTGCAGCTGAACTGCAAGACTATGCACGGCTAAAGCGGCAAAAACGGGGAATTATGCGTGGCAGAGTACTCTGCAAAAGGAGGAAAAGCGTCTTTGTTGCGCGGCGCAGGGCGCAGAAATCGGAAAGCGGGGATCGGACGGGGGCGATTCAATCCGTCTAACGCGCGATGACCTGCGCCTCCACGGGATAGACGGGATCTTCCGTGCGGATGACCTCGCCGATATGGTCGGCAACGATGCGGCCGCTGCGCGGGTTTTTGACGGAGAGGATGCCGCCGCGCACCGTCGCCTCGACGTCGCTGTATTCAAAGGCGAGGTCGCAGCCCTCCATCGTGCAGTCGACGAGCCGCAGTCCCCTGCAGTAACACAGCGGCTGGGTGCCGCGGATGTGGCAGCGGATGAGGGTGAGCCCTTCCGAATACCAGCCGAGGTACTCGCCGTCGAGCACGGAGTCGGTGACGGTGATGTCTTTGGCGTGCCAGAAGGCGTCCTTGGTGTGCAGCTCGGAGCGGGCGATGTGCACGTCCTGCGTGTACTGAAAGGAATATTTTCCGTTGAAGGTCACGTCGTCGACGTGCAGCGCGCGCGTCTCGAAAAAGGCGTACTCCTCCGCCTGGACGGCGCAGCGGGTGAGGCGCAGCCCCTCGCACCGCCAGCCGAACTCGGGGGAACGGACGGCGCACTCTTCGAGCGAGACATCGCGGCACTCGCGCACCGCCTTGATGCCGTTCAGCGTGCAGCCGCGCAAAAGGACGTTGCGGTCGTACCAGAGGGCGGCGCGGCAGTTTTCCGTCATCGTGCAGCGCTCGACGCGCAGCCCGTCGACGTGCCAGAGCGGGTAGCGCAGGTCAAAGTAACAGTGGTCGGCGACGATATCGGCGCACTCTTTGAGGGCGGATTCGCCGTCCTCCGCGCCTTCAAAGCGGCAGCTGCGCAGCGTCAGGCCGCGCCGATGGTACAGGGCGCGCTCCTCGCCGAAGCGCTGATTTTCGATGATCTCCATGCGTTCTCCTCCGTCGCCGCGCCCCGCGCGGCGAAAATGCGCGTGTTATGTCCGGCATAGTACTTCGCTCCCGCCGCAACGGCCGCGCGATGCGTGCGGCGCGGGCAGACGATGGCGGTCGGGAGCCTGCACAACGCAGCAAATGCGGCGTACTATGCCGCGCAGAGTACTTCTTCTCCCGCGCGAAAAATGCAAAAAATGCGGCGTACAGGTGTTTACCTGTACACCGCATGATAGCATATTTTCAAAAAAATGTCGAATACTTATTGCTTATCCCCTGCCATAGCCGCGGGATATGGAAGCCGCACTTACTGCGCGCGGATGGCGTCGACCGGCTTTTTGCGGGCGATGCACCCGCGGACCAGCGCATTGATCAGCCCCTCTCCGACCAGCCGCCTGCGATATTTTTTCAGGATCTCGGTGTATCTGTCCATGGCTTCTCCCTCACGCGCCGACCTTACGGAATGTCAGCGCCGCGTCCATGCCGCCGGTGGGGATCTCGCCGACGGATACGAGCGAATCTCCCTCCACCTTCATGCGCATGGTGCCCCCGCCGATGTCGAACTCGAGCGTATCGCCGGCGGCGAAGCGCCAGCTGCTTTCGGACACCGTCTCGCCCGCGATAAAATCTTCCGTGCCGGGCGTGCCGCTGTCGCGGCGGAAATATTTATAGCTTTTATAGCCGTTCAAGGTGAGGTCGAACTCCAACACGACCTAAACCAACTCGGGCACCTGCACGCGGCAGTAATAGACGCCGACCGGCTGCTCGCAGACGGTCAGCGCGCACGGATACGCCTTGCCGCCGTACTGCGCCGTGATCGTGGCGCTCCCCGCCGACAGGCAGGTGACCTCGCCGCCCTCGACGCGCGCGACCGATTCGTCTGACGACGACCATGCGACGCCGCTCTCCTGCGCGGCCCCGTCCGACAAGAGCGCCAGGGAAGCGGTATCCCCCACGCCGAGGAAGAGCTCTTCCTCGCTCAGCCCGACTGCAGGGACGTGGACGACTTCCACCGCGCAGACGTAGGTCACCCCGCCGTACGCGGCGGTGATCTGCACGCTGCCCTCGCCGACAGCCGTGACCGTGCCGCCCTGCACCGCGGCGACGGACTCATCGTCGGACGACCACGCGACGCCCTGCAGGATGATGATATCGTCCACCGTCAGTTCGAGCACGGCGCTCTCGCCGACGTTGAGCGAGAGCTGCGTCTCGCTGAGCGAGCCCTCTGCCCCGCCCGACGGCGCGCACGCCGCAAGGGCGAGGGCCGCCGCCGCGCAGAGCGCGCAAAAAAATCCTTTCGATCCTTTCATATGCCTCCTCCGCCGCCCGCACGGGCGGCCCGCGAAGTTATTTTCTGCCGCCGCGAAATTTTCAACCGCGAAGATGTTTCCCCGCCGCCGCGCGGCGCGCTTGCGTGCAAAGATGGCGAACGTTAGTTCGCATATGCGAACTAACGGGCAAAAAGGCACCCCTTCTGCAGCCCGTATGCGGGCGAGCGAAGTTCTCCCCTGCCCGCACGCTCGTCTTGGCGCGCGGGCCCGCCGCAGCGAGTTCGCAATATGCAACCGACGGGCAAAAATTGAGGGCGCAGGCGCGCCTGCGGCCTTTCGGGAAACGTTCACAAAAAATACACTTCGGTTAACTCTCAACGTCAAGTATAGCACTTCCGCTTTGTTCTGGCAAGCGAATGAATACAAAATTATCAAACTTTTTTCATGAACTTGTCGAAAAACGTACAGCGACCGGGCAATTTTTTTGCGCGCGCGCCTCCCCCCGCCCGCGCGGGGCCGCGCCCCTTTGCCGCGGCGGACGGGGCGGATGCGGCAGAAAAAGCAAAAGCGCAGAGGAAGCCCTCTGCGCGGATGGTCTGAAAATATGTCGTGACGGAGGGGCGATGCCGTTACTTGCTTTCGCCGAAGGTGCCGACGTGCGCCTTCCACTTACATTCGCCGAACTCCATCTCGGAGAAAAGGGCGCGGAAGGAAGAATCTTCCGGGCTGCAGGCGTAGATACCCACGGGGACCTCGCCCGTCGCGACGGGCATATGGCAGACGCGCATCCGGTGGAAGGTCTTGCCGTCAAACGAGCACTCGACGCAGAAGTCGTCTTCGCGGCGGCTGAGGCGGTACCAGATGCAATGGATGGCCGCGTCGATGGCGGTCGTCGCCCAATCGGAATAGCCGCCCACCGTCACCACACTGCCGAGGTGCTGGAAGGCCTCCGTCTCGTACTCTGCCGACGCCTTGATCCAGTTTTCCGAGCCGAAATAGACGGCGACGCCGCACTGGTCGAAGCGCCGCTTGCTGTCGAACTGCGTCTTGACGGTAAAGGAAAAGAACTTTTCACCCGTCGTAAATTGCAGGACGGGCGCGCTGTCGTTGCGGAAATGGTAGTAGGTGCGCTGCCACAGGTCTGTGTGCGGCTTGGTCACGATCTCGATCGTGTCCGTGCCGATCCGATACTGCGCGGGTTCGCGCGTCCACTTCCACTGCATTTTGTCGATTCCCATACTTTCCTCCCTGTAAATAAAATATTTCTTGCCGATCCGCGCGGTCATACGGACGCTGCGGACGGTTCCGATCTTGTTCTGCTGCGGGTACCTTCCCGCGTTGCGCAAGGCGCCTGCCCCGAAAGCTAATCTTTTTTGGAAAGAAGGACGAGCGTCTCGACATTAGGCCCTGATTTCAAAAAAACTTCCCTAACCTCTTTTCCCTCTTTATTAACGGGAAAATTGAATTTTATTGATTTTAGAGGGTATTTACTTTCTCCTTCGGGATATATTTGGATTTCCTTTATCAAATGAGATATGAGCTGTTTTCTTTCCTCATCTGTGATCCTATCATATAGCTCACCGAAGTTTTGCAAGATTTTATAAATGCTCTCCATTGTCAATATCTCTGTTTCAACGGACTTCTTGCGTAATTTAGCATCTTCGATCTTTTCTTCTATCTCAACCATTATATCATACAATGAATCTAAACGCAAGGTCATATCATGTATTTTCCGTTCTCGATGAGAAGCGTCTATTGGTAAAGTATCTATTTCCTTTTCCAAACGCGATTTGTTCAATTCTACTTCTTTTAATTTGTTCTCATAGTTCCGAATTTCCTCATCAAGTTTAGATATATCAATCTGTATGCCGATACGCTTTTTAATATCCGAAGCAAATCCCTCATCTTGAACAAGCTCTTTGATCACTTCGACCACCAAAGGTTCTATATCTGTTTTTTTCAGATTAGCACTATAATCACAGTAATGACCTCGCTGCAATTTATTCCGTCCGCAAGCATAATAATAAATCTCTTTATATGTACCATCTTTTTTTGTCCAACTAACCTTGTTTGCGTACATACCACACCCGCATTTAGGACATTTTATGATACCCGTAAGCAAATGCGCCCTCTCCTTTCCCACGATTGATTGTGGTTTAATGCCTGTCGCTAATCTTTTTTCATGTGCTGCCTGCCAGATTTCCTCACTGACAATGGCTTCATGCTTCCCGTCTTGCAGTAAAAAGTCTTGTTTGTTTACCGTTCTATATTCGTCTTTCTTTCCCTTTACTCGTTCTCGCACCCTCCGACCATATGCAATCTTTCCGCAATATACGGGATTATCTAAAACCACCTTTATAAAGTGTCCGCTAAACTGTTCTGCATCAGTCTTTTTTCTTTTCTTCTTTTTAATGCCTTGCAGATTAAGATATTTTGCAATTCCGACGTAACCCAAATTAGAATTGACAAACTTATCAAATATCAGTCGCACAATATTTGCTTCATCATCCTCAATATACAAAACTTCTTCATTAAGAGAATATCCAAACGGAGGCGGGCCACCGTTCCATTTCCCTTGTCTGGCTTTTTCCCTTCGCCCATTCATAGTCTGTTCAAGGATATTTTCTCGCTCTATTTCTGCAACAGCAGATAATACTGAGATCAACAGTTTACCGCTTGCCTGCGAAGAATCTATACCTTCTTCAATGCACAATAAATTTACCCCATAGGACTGTACTAATTCCAATGAGTTAAGAATATCGGCTGCATTTCTACCAAAACGCGATAATTTATATACAAGAATATAATCGACTTCAAGCCCTGCTTGTATATCGGAAAGCATCCGCTTAAATGCGGGCCTTCCTTCTATTGACTTTCCCGATTTACCTGCATCCTCGTATATCCCAACAATCTGCATTTCCTCACGTTCGGCAAATCTTTTCAAACAATTTTTTTGTCCTTCAAGACTATATCCATCTACTTGCATTTCTGTGCTGACTCGCGGATATAAAATACATTTTTTCCCTTCTCTATACATTGCCTATTCTTCCTTCTTATCTAAAAATTCTGTTCCGTATTTGCGTATTACCCCGACAAGGGAATTGATAAATAAGTTATACTCCTTTCCTTCCTCTGTGGTAAATTTATCTTTCTTACCGTTTGCGCTTGCCATTTATTCCTCCCTTATAGATTTAAGATTAGAGAAGATACAGCGTAACGGTATAAGTCCGATACGCCACATCTTCCCGATGTGCGTTTTCTTTCCTACGCCGTTCGGCATGATTATTTAGTTGTTTTCTTCTTTGACCTTATTTTCCAGCAGAATTAAGTTGCTCTTTTGTCGCTACGCGCATATACCAAACCACTTTATATCTTTTCATCTTAATATCTCCTTTTTAATAAAAACATGAGCGCAAGGACCGTAGTCCTTGCGCTCGCACTTTTACTCTTTATTTAGTTGATTTTTCGGGCCGTAGTGATCGAGCAGGGCTTGATACCCTGCAACGATCAGTTCTACTTTTGTAATTCTATTCTTTTTGAGAAAGGCACAAATCTCATCGTGCAGCTCCCTCGGCAATCGCGTATTGTATTGCTTTGTCGCCTGCTCTCGCTCCGTTTTATTTCGCACCTCGTAATTCCGGCGCGCGCGACGGAGCGGCGTTTCTTCTTTCTTTGCCATAGCACCCTCTCATTCCGTAATCGCACAGATAATCGCGCCAATGCAATTCATAAGAAACGCTCCGACAACGACGATTCCTATAAACAATGCTTTCAGCAATCCTTTTCCGATTCCTAAAACAGCTCTCATCTCACGCCTCCGTCCTTAATCCACATACACAAGCTCGGAAAGTATTTCTTCCTCTATGAGCCTCTGTATCTCTGTCTGCCTGCGGTAGTCCTCCATAAAGTTTCCCGTCCGCTTATACCGTTCGTCTTGGGACAGCTTGGCGTACATGGTTTCGTACAGCTCGTCCGCCTGACGGTCGATGCCGTGCAGGTATTCGGGGAGGTTCTCCATCGCCCAAAACTTTCCGACATTCTCCTCTTCCAAATACTTCTTGGCGAGCGTTCCGTACTTGCCGTAGGTGTGTGTGACAGGCTTGACCGCTTGCCGATAGACCTTGATCTCTTCTTCGGTCAGCCCCTCTCCCCTGTCCGCTTTCACAATGATTTCCTGTGCGTTCATGACTGCGCCTCCTTTTCGTGTGTGTGCTCCTATTATATCGTGCTATCACGATATTGTCAAGGGTTCCGTATAATTTTCCCGAAAAAAAATTTTTACGTTACAAGTGCAGCGATGCCGCAGACGAGGAGCGGGGCGGCGACGAGGATACAGAAGATGACAACAAGCCCCACAAAGTAGTTTACGAGCATTCTCTTTGCTTTCTCTTTGTCCTCGTTCTTTTGGGCGATCGCAAAGAACACACCCATCACGATGCTCCAAATGGCGGCAGTCGCAAGGAACACCCATATCATGTACGGGCGGTACTCCTCGAACAGATCTTCCACATACGACGTTACCTCGTCGTACTGATCGCCAAGTTCCTGC
>CASEIS010000004.1 GCA_949287895.1 uncultured Bacillota bacterium | reverse complement strand
TTTCCAGCGCATGATCGCGGACAGCGCCAAGAAGCTCTTTGATGTGGTCCTCGTGTGGAAACTCGATCGTTTCGCCCGCAACCGTTACGACAGTGCCTTCTATCGCTACACGCTGCGCAAGAACGGCGTTCGCGTCGTCTCCGCCAAAGAGAACATTTCCGACGGTCCCGAGGGTATCATCCTGGAAAGTCTCCTCGAAGGCATTGCCGAATTCTATTCGGCCAATCTGTCGCAGAACGTCAAGCGCGGGTTTAAGGAAAACGCATTAAAGGGCAAGTGGAATGGCGGAGCGGTGCCGCTCGGTTATCGGGCCGTGGATCATAAGCTGGAGATCGATGAAGCGACTGCTCCCGTCGTGCAGAAGATGTTCACGATGTGCGCGGACGGCTATACCGCCAAGCAGATCTACGACTATCTTCGGGAAAAGCAGGTGCGCCGCGCCAACGGCAAGCCTATCGCCTACAACAGCGTGCTGTATCTGCTCTCCAACCGCATTTATCTCGGGGAGTACCGTCACTCGGGCATTGTGCTTGAACACGCGTTCCCCGCACTCATCTCCGAAGAGATGTTCGAGAAGGTGCAGGCGACCATCCAAAAGCATTCCATCGCGCCCGCCGCACATAGTGAGAACGACGACTATCTGCTCACCACGCACCTCTTCTGCGGGCATTGCGGAGCGATGATGACGGCGTATTCCGGCACGAGCCGAACGGGAAAGACGTATCGCTATTACATCTGCAACCGCGCGCGCAAACACTTCTGCGACAAGGAGAAGGTGGAGAAAGAGAAGATCGAGGATTTTGTCGTGCGCAAGACGATGGAATTGCTGCGATCGGACGAAGTCATCGAGCGGCTTGCAGAGCTTCTCTACGAGCTGCAATACGAGGAGAGCACGATCCTGCCGCACCTCGAAGAGCAATGCAGAGAGCGGGAGAAGGAGATCGGGAATATCGTCAGCGCCATTCAAAAGGGCGCGGCGTCGGATACGTTGATCGCGCGGCTGACGGAATTGGAACAGCAGAAGGCGGTGCTCATGGAGACGATCGCCGAAGAAAGCAAAAAATCGCCCGTCTTTACGAAGGACGAATTTAAGATGGCGCTGTGCAATTACCGCAAGATCGACGTCGGAAAGCTCGAGGGGCGCAGGAAGCTTATT
This sequence comes from uncultured Bacillota bacterium, assembly GCA_949287895.1. Lineage (GTDB taxonomy): Bacteria > Bacillota > Clostridia > Christensenellales > Borkfalkiaceae > Borkfalkia. Next base: position 11,438 of record CASEIS010000004.1, on the reverse strand, counting down.
GATACTTTTGTAAACAGCGTTTTCCTTTACGACGACCGTTTGAAGATCATCTACAACGGAAAGAAAAAAGAAGAAGTCATTTCTCTCAAAGAGCTGGAAAGTTCGAAACTATCCCAAATCGGTCAGCCAAGTTAGACTCAGTTGAACACCTTGTAAAAAAGGTTTCGGCTGAGTTTTTTCTTTTTCATTCCTCGTTTGCAAATCCAGGACCGGCCAAATTAGCCTCAGTCAAACCATAAAGTTGGTGAGCGATCGGGCCTTTTTCTTTTCATTCCCTGTCTGCAGCTCCGGGGCCGGCCAACTATATCATATATTGTATAAGGAAACGGCCTCTAAATTTCTGATGTGTTCCGGCATGGCTTTGATCTCCTGTCCGGTGATTATGAAGCCGCTTTTGCCGTTTTGAGAAATCGCTTCTCTGTTGCGGGCGATTGCGTCCATCGACCTTTTGATGGGCGCGAGCTGCCCGCAGAGTGCCGCGAACGGGTCGTTCGGGGCGGGTAACAGAGAGGGGCATGATGTGAGAAAAAGCATGCGCCCGTTCCAAATTTTTGGAACGGGCGCATATGCGTATGCAGCAGTTGTTTTGCGGCGGGGCGGCGCGCTCTTATTTTTGCGCGGGGAGAGGGATAGATATTTTCAGCGTGAAGATATCCCCTTGGGCAGACGTCTCCAGCGTTCCGCCGTATTGTTCGGCGATATACTGCATGCTCTTCATGCCGTAGCCGTGCCGGTTGCCGTCTTGCTTGGTCGTGGAGGGGATGCCCTTTTCGATGCGCAATTCTCCCGCAAAGTAATTCGAGATCTCGATGACGGCGCGCCTTTCTGCGGCGGAGAGGGAGATGTCGATGAGGCGCTTGCCTTCGTCATCCACTGCCTTGACCGCTTCGATGGCGTTGTCGATGGCGTTGCCGAAGAGAGAGTACAGGTGCGAGGGCGTCATAAAGGAGAGCAGCGCGCCGTTTGCCATGCAGCTGAGGCGGATGCCGCTGCGGCGGCAGAGCAGCTGCTTTTCATACAGAACGACGTCTAAGATCTGGTTGCCCGTCTTGATGTTGGAGTCATAGATGTCGATCGCGTCCTTCAGGCTGCGCAGCTCCTCTTCGTTGAGCTTATGCTCGAACGATTCGAGGCGGTGTTTGAGGTCGTGGCATTTCATGTTGATCGTTTCGACCGTCTCTTTCGAAGTTTCGTACTGCCGCTTTTCCTGCAGGAGCAGCTGTTCGGTGATCTCGAGGTCCTGCGCGAGCTTGTCGCGCTGCAGCAGCCCAAAGGCGAGCAGGATGACGAATGCCGAGCAGATCACCTTGAACAGCTTCGTGCTGATGGTCAGCTCTAAACTCATGTATTCGAAGGCGCGGCTATAGCTGCCCAGCACGTACATCGAAAATACGATGCCGACGGACAGTACCGCCACGTTGACGGAAGTGCGCCTGTCTCCGCTCAATCGGTTGCGCCGCGCAAACAGCACGGCAAACAGGATGTAGATGAGCAAATGGTATGCGATCAGGAGGGCATAGTCGCGCACGATATCGGCCTGCGGCCAAAAGGAGATGGTGGCGCGGTCGTCGATGCCGCACAGGTTGAGCAGGAGCGAGTAGCTGACCGCCGCGACGGAATTGACGGAGACGGAAGTGCTCCAGCACAGCGCGCACTCGGTGAGCGGCTCGCGGTAACAAAAGGCGAGCACGCCCAAAAGGTAGAGGATGAGCAGCGTATAGGTGGCCGTCCTGCTGAAGATGGCGAGCGCGTCCGTTCGGTCGCCGAAGGGCGCCTTCCATAGCGTGAACAGGCCCGCGAGCAGTATGCCGACCGCGATGCAGCCGAGCAGGCGCAGGGCGTACAGCTTGCGCCGCCTGTACCCGAAGGTGAGCAGCAGCATACAGACCAGCCCTTCGATAAAGGTGCAGATAAAAGACACAAGGTCCGGCAGATAAGAGGCAGGACTTTGGAGCATCTCCGCAATACGTTCGATCAATTTTTCTCTCCCGCAGAAAATTTGCCTTGGCAGTACGCTTTCAGCGCTTCGCCGAAGGCCTTTTTTTTATTGCGCGATACGGCGAGTTTGTCCGTCCGCGTTCCGTAGCAGACCGCAATCTCGTCGCCGCAGAGAGATTGTACGTATCGTAAGTTGACGAGGTAACAGTGGTTGCATTTGCAAAAGCCGTTGTCGGCAAGTTTTTGTTCGGCCGAGCGCAGCGTTTCGTAATGTGTAAAGTCGCCGCGCGCGGTGTGGTAGATCGTCTGGTGGCCGCGCACCTCGCAGTAGGCGATCTCTTCCGGCTGCAGCCGGATCATGCCGCGTTCGGTCGGCAGCGCGATGCGGTTGTTGTTTTCGGCGCGCAGCCGCTCGTAAGCTTTGCTGAATTTCAGCGCAAAGTCGGGATAGGAGACGGGTTTTACGATATAATTGAGGGCATTGACCTCATAGCCGTCGACGGCATATTGCGTGAGGCTGGTAATAAAGATGAGGATGACCGTCTTGTCCAGCTCGCGCAGGCGGTGCGCGGCGTCCATGCCGTTCATATACGGCATGCGGATATCCATAAAGACGATGTCGTACGTTCCCGCATAGTTTTCAAGGAAGGACACGGCGTTGCCGAATACGGCGATCTCGAATGCGGCGCCCCGCTCCTGCGCAAAGCGCAGCAGATAGTCGCGCAGCGTGTCGGCGTGCTGCCGTTCATCTTCTACAATGGCGATCTTGTTCATGGATAAAATTTCCTGTTCCCGATTGACAATATTATATTGCATTTTGCGCCTTTCGTCAATACCTTTGCCAAAAATGTGTGCCGCAGCGCGACAACTTGCGCGGTTAAAAGGTACAACTTATTCTGTTTGCGTTGAAAAATCAGCCGCCGCGTGCTATCATCCATGGCGAAAAGCGGGCATAAGCCCGAAAACATTCAGGAGGGATCTCATGAGAAGTTCTATCAAAAAATTGCTCACGCTGACCTGCTCCGTCGTCATGGCGGTGGGCGTGTTCGGCGTCGCTGCATGCAGCGGCGATCCGGAAGAGGAAAAGGAAGACCCGACCGAGCTCGGCGATGTGACGGGGACGTACACCATCGAGTTCGCCACAGCAGAGCTGTCCGGCAACGTGCGCCACTCCGGCTACCTCGCTGCCCTGCAGGCGACGGAGACCAACACGGTCGTCCTCAAGGCAGACAACACCTACGAGTACACCAAGCATATTGAGACGCAGGATCCTATGGCGGCTTCGGCACAGGCATATTCCGCCGCCGGGCAGGTGTTTGCCGCAGCGCCGCGCGCCGGCGCGGAACTGTTCGCCTGGCAGAGCGCCGGCGACGGCAACTGCACGCTCACCTTCTATAGAGACGGCACCTACCTGTTCGAGTACACGACGATGGGCGCCCAAGAGGAGGGTACCTGGACGTGGCAGGGCTGGACGCTGACCGTCACGACGCCCGGCGGCAATGCTTCGACTGCATCCATGGATGCGGATACCAACGCCCTCAACTTCCACTATGTGGCGGATATGGGCGGCGGCATGCTCACGCACGACTTTACCGTCGGTGCCGACGTGTGGGGCGCGGCGTTCGGCGGCCAGGGCAACTTTACGCCCGAAGAAGGAGGCGATACGCAGACGGCGCTCACCTATTATTATACCGGTTCCGGCAACAAGACGACCGTTTCCGGCGGGCAGAGCGTCTCGTATGACGCGACGGAGCATGTGTTCCTGCTCGATAACGACATCGCTTATATCGTCGAAGAGACGGAGACCAATTCTGCCGTTGTCCTCGGCGAATGGACGGAGGATGGCGGCGCGGTCAGCGTGACGATTGACGGCGAAACGACGACCGCCGACGGCGATACGATCTCCGTCAACGGCATCGCGGTCACCCTCTCGCAGGAGATCCCCGCCGCGTACCAGGACGCCGATTGGGATCAGCTGGTCGAAGACGCGCAGGCTCCCGCAGCGTCCGGCCCCGTCGTCATCGAATATGTGTTCACCGGCACCTATACGGTAGACGGAGATGTCATCATCCTCAACCCCGCGACCGCCTGCACGTGGAGCGAGGACTGGGGTACTTTGCAGAATAACGGGTTCACCAGCGGCAGCGGCAATGAAGACGACATCGTCTATCCGAAGGGCGCGACGGGCGAAAGCTATCTTCCCCTCGACCACTTCGGCGGACAGTGCTGGTTCGCGCCCAACGCCCCCGCAGACAAGATCCCGACCAACAACGTTGCCGTGCGCATCGAAGTGGATAAAGATGCGGGCACCTTCATCTATTCTACGAGCAGCATCTTTGACGAATAAATAAATCGGAGCGCCGCGGGCCGCAAGCCCGCGGCAGCATAAGGAGGAATGATCTATGGAAAAGAAAGGGATGAGCCGCGGCGCATTCGTCGGCATCTGGACGGCCGTGTTCGCCGTCGTGCTGGCGGTGCTGATCGCGCTTACGCTCGTGCTCGGTTATTACGATTCTGTCGTGACGAGCGCGCTCGGTTCTGTCGGCGGCGGCGTGACCCTGCCTGAGGGCTCCGACGAAGTCGATACGCAGTACTTCAAGTTAGATTACGACAGCGCGGATGCTCTGCTCGCCAAAGAGGAGGAGATGAACTTGCAGATGGGCCGCGAGGCCGTCGTGCTCCTCCGCAATGAAAACAGCGCCCTGCCGCTTCGATCCGGTGCAAAGGTCAGCATTTTCGGCCAGGCGGGCACATCTGGATCCAGCCTCGGCAGCGGTTCGGGCGCATCGGCTTCGGCCGGGCAGTCTCTGCAAGATTCGCTCGAGGCGGCAGGCTTTGCAGTGAACACGGAACTGCTCGAATACTATGCAAACAACAGCACGGCGCACGGCATCGGCACGGCGGCGGGCGGCGGCGCCGACAAGGGCGACTGGTCGCTCGGTTCCGAGGCGCCCTATCCTACGTCGGGCAGCGTGGCGACTTCTCTCGCCGAGTTTAGCGACGCGGCCATCCTCGTCTTAAACCGCTCGGGCGGCGAGGGCGGCGACCTCGCGCGCACCATGGATAACCATGGCGGCGCGTATGAGGACAGCTATCTCAGCATCAGCCCTTCTGAAGAGCAGCTGCTCAGCGACATCACGGCGAGCGGACAGTTTGAAAAGGTGATCGTGCTCGTCAACACGGCAAACGCGATGGAGCTCGGCTTCCTCGAAGAGTATGGCGTAGACGCCGCCCTTTGGTACGGCGGCCTGGGCACCAACGGCATCGCTGCCGTCGGCGAGATCCTCGCCGGTACGACAAGCCCTTCGGGCGCGCTCGTCGATACCTATGTTTACGACAATTTCTCCGCGCCCGCGACGCAGAACTTCGGCGATTTCCGCTTTACCTTCGGCGGTTCTCTCAGCGATTACAGCTATGTGAACTATGCGGAGGGCATCTACGTCGGCTACAAGTATTATGAAACGCGCTACGAGGATGCCGTGATGCAGGCGCAGAACGTGGGCAGCTACGATTATGCGGACACCGTGCTCTATCCCTTCGGCTACGGCCTCTCGTATACCACGTTCGAGTGGAGCAACTTTGCGTGCTCCGTCGAAGACGGTACCGTGCACGTCAGCCTGGACGTGACCAACACGGGCAACTATGCCGGCAAGGAGATCGTACAGATCTATTTCCAATCTGAATATACCGATTTCGACCGCGAAAACGGTATTGAAAAGTCGGCCGTCAACCTCGTCGAGTTTGCAAAGACTCCGCTCCTGGAACCGAACAGCGAGCCGTACACCGTAGAACTTTCCTTTGCGCTCGAGGACATGGCTTCTTACGACGCGAAGGTGAATAAAACGTACATCCTCGAGGAGGGCGATTACTACATCACCGCCGCGAGCGATGCACACGAGGCCGTCAACAATATCCTTGCGGCAAAGGGCTTTGATCCTGCCGTCGGCACGGCAAAGAGCGGCATGACGCAGCTGTATACGCAGGCGGAGACGGCGCTGTGCAACGAGGGCGTCAACGCGGAGATCACCAACTGGTTCGACGACGCGTTGCTCGAAGACAGCACCTATCTCTCCCGCAGCGATTGGTCGGTGCTCGACGAAAACAATGCGGCGCTCTCCGGCGTGCTCGGCGCGGGTGGCCTGACGACGGCCACGGCGCAGCAGGCGGGCGTCTCCAACGTCTCCGGCGCGAGCGGCACGGTCGGTACAAAGGCGGCTTCTTCCGAATTGCAGGCAGCGCTCGCGCAGAGCGGCTATGCCGCTTCCGGCAACCCCAACGCGCAAGATTCGTACACGGCAGTCCGCGAATACGGCACAGAGTCCGGACTGGAGCTCGTCGATATGCGCGGCCTCGATTACGACGATGAGGCGTGGGATGTGCTCCTCAACACGATGAAATTTTCCGAGATCTACGAATTGTTCGGCCACGCGGGATACGGCACCATCAAGGTAGACTCCATCAACAAGCCCAAAACGCTCGAGTACGACGGCCCCACGGGCATCAACAGCTATATCAACGGCGCGAGCGGCTACAGCTTCCCCAACGAAATTTCGATGGCGGCGACCTGGAACAAGGAATTGCTCGCCGAAGAGGGCCGGCTGATCGGCAACGATATGGTCAACCTCTCCTCCGGAGACGAGCGCGTTTCCGGCTGGTATGCGCCCGCCGTCAACATCCACCGCACCGCCTTCAGCGGCCGCAATTACGAATATTATTCGGAAGATCCCGTCTTATCCGGCATGCTGGTCGCCGAAGTCATCCAAGGCGTGCAGTCGAAGGGCGTGTACGTCTACCTCAAACACTATGCCCTCAACGACCAGGAGACCAACCGCAGCGCCAACGGCAACGTGGCGACGTTCGCGAGCGAACAGACCATCCGCGAGCTGTACCTCAAACCGTTCGAGTTCGGCGTCGTCGAAGGGGGCGCGAGGGGCATCATGACCTCGATGAACCGCATCGGTTACCGCCATGCGATGGGACACTACGCGCTCAATACGGCGATCCTGCGCGACGAGTGGGGCTTTACCGGCGTCGTCATTACAGACTATTGGGGCAGCCCCACGCCCGAGCGCTCTGACCAGGTACTCGCTGCCGGCGGCGACCTGATCATGTGCAGCGGCTGGAACAGCCAGACGGGCGTCCTCTCCGATTATAACGCAGAATGGGCGCGCGCGATGCTTCGCCAGGCGGCGCATAATGTGCTCTATGTACAGGCGAACAGCCTCGCCATGAATGGTTTCGTGCACGGCGCGGTGTATGACCCCGGCTTCCCCATCTATAAGATCATTCTCATCGCGGTATGGGTCGTCCTCGTTGCGGCGATGGCGGTCTGGGGCTTCTTCGTGTATCGCACGCTTGGCTGGACGCAGGAGCGCTGGTATACGCGGCAGCGCATCTCCAAGCGCGGCTGGATCATCATCGCGGCAGTCGTCGCGGCGATCGTCATCGCGCTCGTGGTTGTCTTCTGTGTATGGCTGCTTCCTCTGCTCTCCAAAGCATTTGTATTGTAAAAAAGGAAAGAGTATCTGTCCTTTTGGCCGCGGCGGCGCATCTTCGATGCGCCGCCGCTTTCTATAAAGTTATCTTTCGGTATTTGGCCGCGCGCAAATCTTACAGCTCTCCCATCGCCTGCCGCGTCAAAGTTTCCGCACCCTCGTTTAGATTTTTTCGGTTGAGCGCAAACAGAGGGTCATTTTCGTCCGTTGCGGGAAGAGGCGGAGGACGGTTTCGGTGGGGGCGATGATTCCGACGGCGGCAACGTTTTTGTCCTGTTTTCAGCCTGCTTTTGTCTGCGAAAGCGGGCTTTTTTGCTTCTTCAAAATGGGGTTAGGGAAGGTTTCGTCAATAGAGCACCTTTGGCGTATGCCTTCGTCCGCGAGGGGTATTGTGCGGAATTCTGTCCTCATGAAGCAACATATGCCGGGTTATATCAATTAAGCGGAAGCATCTCCAAAGACAAGAAGCTGATCGAGGAAATAAGCTATTCTTACCGCGTAGAATGGCTGCCGGAAGAAAATCTTGGTACCTATACGAAAGTAGATTATTTTCCTTCGGCAACTTATCGTACAAGATATGCGGGATTTGCCGAAGCATCGGAATTTTTCAGGGATGAAAGCTTTTTGACCGGTGCAACAGTTCGATGTTATCAAAAATTAAATGCGGCGAGCCGTTCGCCGAGAAAAAACATGCGCGCGTGTGCGGCATCCGTTTTGCGGCGGGCGGGGGCAGAGCAATGCAGCCGGGCTATACGGAAGGATAATCAATAAGTATTTCACATTGCGGGAGAGGTGTGGTATAATAGGGGCGTACAGGAGAATGGTGGGCTTATGTGGATCCTTGCGGCAGTCGGTTCCGCCCTGTTCGCCGGCATTACGGCGATCCTTTCCAAGTGCGGCATAAAAAAGACAAATTCCGACGTCGCCACGGCGGTGCGAACGGGTGTCGTGCTCGTCATGGCGTGGCTGATCGTCTTTATAACGGGGGCGCAGGCGGGCATCGCGGCGATCGGTGCCCGTTCGTGGCTCTTCCTCATCCTGTCGGGGTTGGCGACGGGCGCGTCGTGGATCTGCTATTTCAAGGCGCTCTCTCTCGGCGAGGTGTCTAAAGTCGCCGCGGTCGATAAGTCGAGCGCGGTGCTCTCGGCGCTGTTTGCCATCATCATCTTCCCCGACGAGCGCAATCTGTGGTGGCTCAAACTCATCTTCCTCGCCGTGATAACCGTCGGCACATATCTGATGGTAGATATAAAGAGGGGCGAGGGCAAGTCGCGCGCGGCATGGCTCGTATTTGCCGTATTGTCGGCCGTATTCGCCGCCGCCACCTCCCTCCTCGCCAACGCGGGGATCGAGAACGTAGATTCCAACCTCGCCACGGCGATCCGGACGGTCGTCGTGCTCGTCATGGCGTGGCTGATCGTGTTTTGCCGCGGCGAGGCGAAATTCGTAAAGGGTGTGCGCGGAAAGGAGCTTGTATTTTTGATCCTTTCGGGGCTGGCGACGGGCGCTTCGTGGCTGTGCTACTATTACGCCATCCGGCATGGGCAGGTGAGCGTCGTCGTGCCCGTCGATAAATTGAGCATCCTCGTCACCGTGCTGTTCTCGCTCATCGCTTTCAAAGAAAAACTTTCCTTAAAAGCGTGGATGGGCCTCGCGCTGCTGACGGCGGGCACTGTCTGCATGGCGGTATTTACCGGTTCGTAAGGGCGCCGCCTGCGGCAGAAAAGTTTGTCAGATCATGTAAGATCATTTTTGTAAGGAGGATCACTATGCAATATACAAAACTCGGAAACAGCGGCATCGAGGTGTCTCGCCTCTGTCTCGGCTGCATGAGCTTTGGCGACCCCGCCAGCAAGATGCACGCCTGGACGTTAAACCCCGAAGAGAGCGAAAAGATCATCAAGCACGCGCTCGATGTCGGCATCAACTTCTTCGATACCGCCAACTGCTATTCGGCGGGCACGAGCGAGGAGTACCTCGGCAGGGCCATCAAAAACAACGCCGCGCGCGACAAGGTGGTGCTCGCCTCCAAGGTGTACTTCAACGAGGGGCACCTTTCGAAGGCCGCCATCGAGCGGGAGATCGAGGGTACTTTGAAGCGCCTCGGCACCGACTATCTCGACCTGTATATCATCCACCGCTTCGACGCGGAGACGCCCGTCGAGGAGACGATGGAGGCATTGAGCGGCCTCGTCAAGGCGGGCAAGGTGCGCGCGCTGGGCGCTTCCGCCATGTACGGCTACCAGTTTTACAATATGCAGCTGTGCGCGCGCGACAACGGCTTTACCCCCTTCGTCTCCATGCAGAATCACTACAACCCGCTCTACCGCGAGGACGAGCGGGAACTGATCCCCATCTGCAGACAGATGAACGTCGCCCTGACGCCGTACAGCCCGCTCGCCGCCGGCCGGTGCGCCCGCCCGCATTGGGAGGCGGACACCATGCGCAGCCACACCGATACTGTCGCGCACGGCAAGTACGACTCGACCGAGGCGCAGGACAAGCGCATCGCAGAGCGCATCAAAGAAGTCGCCGACAAATATGGCACGAGCATGACGGCCGTCACCTTCGCGTGGCACTTCAAAAAGGGCGTCGCCTCTCCCATCGTGGGCGCGACCAAGGAGAAGTACCTCGACGACGCGGTCAAGGCGTTCGATCTGGATCTTACGGACGAGGACGTCGCCTATATCGACGAGCTTTACCTCCCGCACAAGGTCGTCGGCGCGCTTTGAGCAGGGGATAACCGAAAGGCATGGAATAGAATAAAAAATAAGTATTTTACATGATTCGCTGCGGAAGCTATAATAGGTGCGTAAAGGCAAAGGGCCTTTGCGCACTTATTTTATAAGGAGTTTTGGTATGAAAAAAGATTTAGGTTCCGTTTTGGCGCTCTATCCCACGCCGCTCGTGGTCGTCGGCGCCTATGTCGGGGATAAGCCCGACTGGACGCTCGTCGGGCACGTCGGCATCATCGGGCACGACCGCATTCTCGTCAGCCTCGCAAAGCCGCACTACATCAACGGCGGTATCAGGCAAAATAAGGTGCTCTCCGTCAACGTCGTCGATGAAGCGCTGCTCGCCAAGGCAGACTACGTTGGCTGCGTCAGCGGCAACAGCACCGATAAGTCGGAGGTGTTCGAAACGAGCGTCGGCAAGGCGGGCGCGCCCATGATCTCTTCGGCGCCCCTCACGATGGAGTGCAGGGTCGTCGACGTGTACGAAACGCCCGGCTTCGAGAGCTTTATCTGCGCCATCGAGCACACCTATGCAGACGAGGGCATCTTGAACGAACAGGGCAAACTCGACTATCACAAATTCAAGCCCGTGCTCTTTGAAATGCCCACCTACGAGTATCTTAAGACGGGCGACGCGATCGCAAAGTGCATGAGCTTCGGCAAAAAGGAAGGCAAATGAAGGACATCTTCGAGCGGGACAGGGCTGGCGAGCCCGTCTCCTGCGACGACCCCGATTACCATAAGATCAAGGAAGTTATCCTGCGGGCAAAGCGGATCACGCAGGAGATGAACACCCGAGTTCTCGGCTGCGAGGAGATCCGCGCCCTCTTTTCCGAGCTCACCGGGCAGCCGGTAGGGGAGGACTTCCAGCTGTGGACGCCCTTTTTTACCGACTTCGGCAAAAATATCCGCGTGGGGAAGAACGTGTTCATCAACCACGCCTGCACCTTTATGGACAGGGGCGGCATCACCCTCGGCGACAACGTGTTCATCGCGCCCAAGGTCTGCCTCATCACCGAAAATCATGGCATAGCGCCCTCCGCGCGCAGGACGCTCACTTCAAAGCCCGTCGTGCTGTGCGATAACGTATGGGTGGGCGCGGGCGCGATCATCCTCCCCGGCGTGACCGTCGGCGAAAACTCCGTCGTCGGCGCGGGCGCGGTCGTCACGCACGACGTGCCGCCGAATACCGTCGTGGCGGGCAGCCCCGCCGGGATCATCCGCAAGATCACAGATGAACGGTGAAGGGGCCTGCTGCCGCCTTTGCGCG
>CASEIS010000003.1 GCA_949287895.1 uncultured Bacillota bacterium | reverse complement strand
CGGCTTCCCGTTCAGACAAATGCGCCTCCTCGCGGCGGCGTCATACAGTTTGTTCCGCCAGCCGCTTTTGCATGATGAGGGCGTCTTCGCCATCCGCGTAGTAGCGGGGGCGCACGCCGCAGCCGACGTACCCGCGCTTTAAGTACAGCCGCATGGCGGGCGCGTTGGAGACGCGCACCTCGAGCAGGATCCGCTCTGCGCCCGCGGCAAGCGCCTCTTCTTCTATCCGCGCGAGCATCGCATCGGCGACGCCCCGCCTGCGGAAGTTGGGAGAAACGGCGATGTCGGCGAGCTCTGCGTCCTCGAAGAGGACGGTGAGGATGGCGTAGCCTGCGAGCGCGCCCCCCTCCTCGGCGGCGAGGGTGCGCGTGTTTTCGGAAAAGAAAGAGTCTGCCAGCATGCGGAAGGTCCACGGGTCGGAAAAGCACTGCCGTTCGAGCGCGGCGACGGCGTAGACGTCTTCGTATGTCCACGGGCGGAAGGTCATGCCTGCCCTCCGCGGGCGAGCCGCTCTTCCTCCGCCTGGCTGCGGCGCAGATACAGCGCCGAGAGGGGGCCGAAGTCTGCCTCCCCCGCCGCGCGCACCGCCGCCAGCAGCCCCGCGGCGGGGTCTGCCTTGGTGTGCGGCACGGGCAGCGAAGCGTACCCGTACACGGGGTACTCCGCCGCGAGGCGGCGCAGGGTATCCTCCCCCACGCAGGCGGGAGGCAGCGCCTCCTGCCCATCCTCGCCGCGCGCATACACATAAAAATTGCCGCGCCCCGCGGGGATGGCCGCCAACGCCCTGCCCCGTGCATTATATGCCAGCACCTGCAGAGAGGTGCGCCCGAGCGACGGCTTGCCCGCCGCCGCGCACAGCCCCTTGACCGCCGCGATGCCGATGCGGATGCCCGTGAACGAGCCGGGGCCGGTGACGGCGCAGAAAAAGTCGCAGTCGGCGGGGGTGAGACCCGCCCCGCGCAGCGCCTGCTCGACGGCGGGCATCAGCCGCACCGAGTGCTGCATGGCGCAGTCCTCCTCGAACAGCACGTTCACTTTTTCGCCGTCGGCGGCGATGACGGTCAGGTAATTGCCCGTCGTATCCAGTGCCAAAAATTTACGCATCGCAGACGATCTCCCGTTCTTCCTCGCTCACCTTGCGGATCTCGACCCGCCTGCAGCCATCGGGCAGCACGTCGGCGATGTTCTGCGGCCACTCGAGCACGCAGATGCCGCCAGCGTCGAAATAGTCGGTCAGCCCCAGCGCCTCCGCCTGCGCCCCGCCCGAGAGGCGGTAACAGTCGAAGTGGTACAGCTTGCCGCCGTAGTCGTTCATATAGGCGTAGGTGGGCGAGGTGATCTCTTCCTCGATGCCCAGCCCCTTTGCGAGGCCCTTGACGAACTCCGTTTTGCCCGCCCCCATCTCCCCGTACAGCAAGACGACGTCTCCTGGGCGCAGGGCGGCGGCGTAATTTTGTGCGAACGCCTGCGTTTCGCGCGCGCTTTTCGTGATCATACTCTTCTCCGCCATAAAATACAAAAGAGGCGCATTACACGCCTCTTTTATTATAATATAATCGCCCCGCTTTTGCAATTAAAACTTGTTGAAAAGCCAAGAAATTCTCTTGTACAGCAGCACGGTGACCAGGCTGACCGCCACCCCCTTGATGAGGTTGAACAGCAGGATGTACCACCACGTCGCCGCGAACACCTCCGCGTGCGAATCGGGCATGAACAGCGGGAAGTTGATGAACTGGTTGACGGGCAGGGCGACCGCCGCCGCGACCAGCGTGCCGATGGCGAGAGTCAAGATCACGACGCCCAGCCCCTTTTTGAAGCGGTACACGGTGACGGGGATGATGACGAAGGCGAACGTCATGATGAAGTTTGCGACCTCTCCCACGCCGACGGTGCCCGAATCGAGCAGCGAGAGCACCTCCTTGATGCCGCTGATGAGCACGGCCGTGAGCGGCCCGTACATGAACCCGCCCAGCAGCACGAACACGTTGGAAAAATCCAGCTGCAAGAAGGGCGCGGCGGGGAAGATGGGGAACTCTAAAAAGGTGACGGCGTAGGCGAGGGCGGTGAGCAGCGCGATCTTGGCGATGCGCGCGGCGGTAAAGTACACCTTGCCCCGCTTGCGCGCGGGCTTTTTGGCCGCACCCTGCGCCCCCTGTGTGCCGTTTGGCGCCTCCTGCGCCGGCTGCACCGCGCTCTGCGGCGCACTCTCGGAAACATTCTGCGCGGCGGATCCCGCCGCGGCTGCGGCAAGGGCGGGCTGCCCCTGCGTGCGTTTTTCTTCCATACAGACACCTCGAAAAATGTATTTTCCAAGGGGGAAAGAAAAGCCCCGCAAAAACTTGCGGGGCGGTTTTTTGAAATGCTCGCGCGCGGGCAACGCCCGCCGCTCATTCCGAAAAACATTCTTTTCCTGTCCGGACTATACCGTCGGTGCGGGAATTGCACCCGCTCGGGGGCCGCGCAGGCCCTTCGCAGACTCTACTGCCGGTGGGGAATCACACCCCGCCCCAAAGAATCGATTTCGGCGCTATTATACTGCTTTTGCGGAAGAATGTCAACTGTTTGCGGGTACCCTCACGGCACAAGGGCGGCCGTCGGCAGACCGCCCCCGCCGCAGAGGAAGCCGGGCTTCTGCAGGACATCCCTCCGCAGGAGGTCAGGCCTCTGCGGTCCCTTCCTCCTGCGCGGCGCCCTCCTCCGCGGGAGCGGGCTTGCTCCAGAGGCAGGCGCAGCGGGTGTCGGTGAGCATCTGCGCGGCGATGACGCCGCTGGCGAGGTCGGTGCCCGAAACGGGAACGGCCGACCCGCCGCCCTCCGCCACCGCCCAGCCTTCCGGCTGCGCGAAGGAGGCGCACGCGAGCGCATCGCAGCCGGCAAAGGCGGACGCGCCGATGCCCTGCAGCGAGGCGGGCAAGCTGACCTCGGCGAGGGAAGCGCACCCTTCGAAGGCGGCCCCGCCGATCTCTTCGAGGGTGGCGGGGAGCGTCACCTCGATGAGGGAAGTGCAGCCGGCAAAGGCGGAATCGCCGACGGCTGTCAGCCCCTCTGGCAGCGCGATGCGCTCGAGCGAGAGCGCCCCCGCGAAGCCGCCCTCCCCCACCGCCGTGACCGGCTTGCCGTTGAAGGAGGCGGGCACCTCGATCTCGCGCAGGTAGCGGGCGCTGCCGATGGCGACGGCGTAGCTGCCGTCTGCCAGCGGGCAGAACTCCAGCCCCTGCGGGTCGTATGTGCTGCCGCCCGCGGAGATGCCGGTGTCCTCGCCGTCGATGTACCAGTGCCCGTTGCCGCCGAAGGTGACGACGGAGCCGTCCTCCCCCACCGCCGAGACGCCGGTGTCCTCGCCGCTCACGAACCAATTTCCGTTATCGCCGATCTCGACGGGCGCGCCCGAGGGGGCGGTCGCCGAGACGCCGGTGTCCTCGCCGTCGATGTACCAGTGCCCGTCCGGGCCGATGGCGACGGACGCGCCCGACGCGGAGACGCCGGTATCCTCGCCGTCTATGTACCAATTTCCGTTTGCGCCGATCTGCACGCCGCTGCCGCACGCCGTAAAGGCGAACAGGCAGACGAGGCAGAGAGCCGTCATCAGTAGGATGCGAAGTTTGCTCTTCATGCCATTCTCCTCCCAAAAAAGATGGCCGCGGCCGACAAAGGGACCCTTCGCCCGCGGCGCATTGCGAGTATAGCACACCCGCCGCCCGCGCGCAACACGAAAAAAGGGCGAAAAAAGACGAAGGCGGGCGCAGGGCGTCGTTTCGACGGCAGCCGCCCGAAAAACAAAAAATGCGCCCCGCGGCACATCTTGTCTTTCGTTTATTTTTTGGAAGAAGGCCGCCCGGCGGCGCGCAGAGGCCGAGGGGCGGGCCGAACGCGGGGGCGCTTCTCTAAAATAAGAGCACGGTCAGATACCCCACGCCGAGCAGGACGGCGAGGAAGGAGAAGTTGAGCAGCGAAAACAGCCCGATGTAGCGGGCGGTGTGCCCCGGCTGCACGCGGCGGTAGGTGTTGAGGGTGATGAGGCT
>CASEIS010000002.1 GCA_949287895.1 uncultured Bacillota bacterium | reverse complement strand
CGACGGGCCGCGCGCGGGCGAATTGCTGCGCGCCGTGCTGCCCGTGGCGGTCGCGGCGGGCGCGCTGCCGCTGTCTAACCTCGTCGAAAGTATCCTCATCGTGCGGCTGGTCGGGCGCTACGCGGAAAACGCGACGGCGCTGTACGGCTTGTACGCGGGCGCGGCGACCTCACTCGTCAACCTGCCCGTCTCCGTCTGCTACGGCCTCGCGGCAGCGAGCATCCCCTCCGTCGCGGCGTTGCGGGCGGCCGGGCGCACGGCCGAGGCGGAGGAGCGCGCCCTCTTCGCCCTCAAATGCACCCTCTTTCTCGCATTCCCCGCGGCGGCGGTATTGTTTGCCTTCCCCGCGCCCGTCTGCTCGCTGCTCTTCCGCCTGCCCGCGCAGGAGAGCGAGACGCTCGCGCGGCTGGTGCGCATCCTTTCCCTCTCCGCCGTGCCCCTCGCTGCCGTGCAGACGCTCTCCGCCTGCCTGACCGGCCTCGGCCGCTCCAAAAGGGCGGCGCTGTCCGTCACCGTCGCCTGCGCGCTGCGCCTCGGGGCGGAGGCGGTGCTGCTGCGCGACCCGCAAATTTCCGTTTTCGGCGCCGCGTATGCGGCCGGCGGCTGTTATTTGGTTGCGTTCCTGCTCGATTTATATTATAGTATTAAGGAAAGAAAAAACCGCATCCGCATCGGCGGGCACGCGCTCAAGTTCGCGCTGCTCTCGGCCGCGGCGGCGGGGGCGGCGTGGCCGCTGCGCGATCTGCCGGTATTTGCGGCGCTGGCCGCGGCCGCCGCCGTCTACCTCGCGCTGAGCGTGCCGCTGCGCGCCTTCCGCCCGGAAGAGGTGCGGCTTGCATGGAGGAACAGATATGATCGAACTCGTCGGACTGGGGTGCAGCCCCGCTGATCTGTCGGAGGGGGGCAAAGCCGCCCTCCGCTCGGGTGCGCGCGTCATCCTGCGCACGGGCGAGACGCCCGCCGCCGCGGGTGTAAGCGCGCTGGGCGTCTCCTTCGAGACGCTGGACGGCGTGTACGCCCGCAGCCGCAACTTCGACTCGCTCAACAAAAATCTCGCCGCGGCGGTGCTCGAAGCGGCGAAAGGGGGCGACGTCGTCTACTGCGTGGACGGCAGCGTCGCCGACGACGTCTCCGCGCAGATGGTGCTGCGCAGGGGGAAGGATGTGCGCGTGCATGTCGGCGTCTCCAAGGCGGACGCCGCGTTCGCGGCGGCGAAGGTGTTTTCCCGCGACCGCACCGCCCTCTCCGCCTATGCCATCGGGGAGAGCGGCCGCCCCATGCTCCCGCTCGCCGTGTACGACGTCGACTGCGACCTCATCGCGGGAGACGTGAAGCTGCGCCTGTGCGAGCTGTTCGGCGACGAGGCGGAGGCGATCTTCGTGCGCGGCGGCGCGGCCAAAAAGATCCGCCTGTTTGAGGCGGACCGCCAGGACGGGTACGACGCGACCTGTGCGGTGGTGGTCGACACCATCCCGCTGCTGCGGCGCACCCGCTTTACATACGACGACCTGCTCGCCATCCTGCGCCTGCTGCGCGCGCCGAACGGCTGCCCGTGGGACCGCGTGCAGACGCACGAGAGCATCCGCCAGAACATGATCGAGGAGGCGTACGAGCTGGTCGACGCCATCGACTCGAAGGACGACGGCAAAATTTGCGAGGAGACGGGCGACGTGCTCATGCAGGGGGCCTTCCATTCCGTACTCGCCGAGGAGCGGGGCGCCTTCACTCCCGAAGACGTTTTGAGCGACGTCTGCAAAAAGCTCATCTTCCGCCACTCGCACATCTTCGGCGAGGACAAGGTTGCAGACGAGGCGGGCGCGCTGTCCGTGTGGGACCGCAACAAGGCGGAGGAGAAGGGGCAAAAGCTCCCCTCCGACACCGTCAAAGACGTGCCGCTCGCCTTCCCCGCCGCGCTGCGCGCGCAGAAGGTGGGCAAGCGCGCCGCCAAGTTCGGGTACGACTTCAAGGACGCCGCCGAGGCGTCCGAAAAGGTGAAGGAGGAGCTCGCCGAGCTGCTCGCCGCCCTCGCCGAGGGGAACAAGGCGCACATCTCCGAGGAGGCGGGCGACCTGCTGTTTGCGGCGGTCAACGTCGGCCGCCTCGCGGGCGCCGACTGCGAGCAGAGCCTGCAGGAGAGCACGCGCAAGTTCGTCGACCGCTTCTGCGCGACGGAAGATCTCATCCGCGCGGACGGCAAGCGGATGCAGGACCTCTCGCCCGACGAATTGTGGAAGTACTACGAGGAGGCGAAGAGGCGGCATGGCTGAGATCGGGCAGCCCCTCGCCTACGGCGGCATCCGCCTCCCCAACAACGTGCTGCTCGCCCCGCTCGCGGGGTACACAGACTTCGCCTTTCGCAAGCTGTGCTACTCGTTCGGCGCGGGCATGTGCTTTACCGAGATGGTCAGCGCCAAGGGGCTGCGCTACAACAACGAGGCGACGCGCGCCCTGCTGCACCTCGACCCGTCCGAGACGCGCACGGCCGCCCAGCTGTTCGGCAGCGACCCCGATATCCTGCGCGCCGCCTGCGAGAGCGAAGACCTCGCCCCCTTCGCGGCGATCGACCTGAACATGGGCTGCCCCGTGCCCAAGGTGTATAAGAACGGGGAGGGGAGCGCCCTGCTCGCCGACTTCCCCCGCGCGGCCAAGATCATTTCCGCCTGCAAACGGAGCGGAAAGGCGGTGTCCGTCAAGTTCCGCATCGGGCTGGAGCGGGGCAAGTACCTCGCCGCCGACTTCGCCAAGCTGTGCGAGGACGCGGGCGCGGACATGATCGCCGTGCACGGCCGCACGCGCGACTCTATGTACGCGGGCGAACCCGTCTACGAGCAGATCGCCGCGGCAAAGGCGGCGGTCTCCATCCCCGTCGTCGCCAACGGCGGCGTCTTTTCGCGCGCGGACGCGGAAAAGATGCTGCGCGAGACGGGCGCGGACGGCGTGATGGTCGCCCGCGCCGCCATGTACTGCCCGCACGTCTTCGCGGAAATTTTGGGTGAGGACGTCCCCTGGGACGCGCGCGCCGCCATCGACGGGCAGATCGCGGATATGCTGCCCTTCTACGGGGAGAAGTTCACCCTCGTGCAGATGCGCAAGATGGCGGCCTTCTACCTGCGCGGCCGCCGCGGCAGCGCCGAGGCGCGCGCCTCGCTGTTCGCCTGCGACTCCATCGACGCATTGCGCGCCGCCCTCGACAAGATCTACGGCCCGCGCGCATAGTTTGCGGCGCATTTCCTGCACTCCTTCCCGCGCGCCTTGTTCTGCCTTTGCCTGCGGGGGAGGGCGGCGGGGCGGGGGAATGTGAAAATTCTCCGCCGCAGCGAAAAAACCGCCCGCCGCAAATTGACAGCGGGCGCGCAAACATGGTAAACTGATAGAAATGATCTGCAGCGGCATCAGCGCACAACATCCGGGCAGCGCCGGATATAAAAAGATGCTCCGCCGCTATCGCGGCAAGGGCGAGCGGTATTGGGAGATCGACTTCGCGCGCGGCATCTGCGTGCTGCTGATGATCTTCGACCACTTCATGTACTGCCTGTGGGACCTCATGCCCGCCATCAACGAGATGTTCGGCACGAGCCTGTTCGCCGACGCGCGGCAGCTCGCCATCCAATGGTGGGTGGGCGACTTGCGCGTCAACGGCCGTCTGTTCGTCATCGTCGCCTTCTTTATCCTGTGCGGCATCAGCAGCACGCTGACGCGCGGCAACTTCCGCCGCTGCATTCCCCTCGCGCTGGTCGCGGCGGGCATCTCGGCGGTGACCATGCTGCTCGAGCAGTGGGGGCTGGGCTGGCCGGTGTACTTCGGCGTCATCCATATGCTCGCGGCGGGCATCTTCCTCTACGCCGTCTTCGACGAAGCGGCCGCAGCGATCTGCGGGCTGCTCGGCAAGGGCAGGGCTTCGCGCATCGCGCGCGGCGCGCTGCGCCTGCTGCCCGGCCTCGTCGGCCTGGGCTTGCTCATCTTTTACTTCGCCTGCGCGGGGCGCTTCGTCTTTGCGGGCGGCCAGTGGCAGATCGTCTCCACCGTCCCCATGGTCGGCTCGTCGGAAGACAACCTCATCCGCTCCTTCTTTTTATATCTGAGCGGCTTCGAGATGAATGCGGGAGATTACTTCCCCATCCTGCCCTGGGCGTGCTTCGTGCTGCTGGGCGGCATCTTCGGCCGCCTCATCTATCACACGGACGCCCGCTACGCCCTCGCCCGCTTAGACGGCGCGTGGAACAACGGCTTCTGCCTGCTCGGCCGGCACGCGGCCGTGCTGTACATCGCGCACATGGTCGCCATCCCCGTCCTTCTCGCGGCGGCGGCCTTCGTCACGAGCCTGTTCGCCTGAGCGCGCGGCCATAGCCGTCCGCCCCGGCGCCCCGCGGCAAAATCATAAACCATCACAAAAGGGAAAAAGATATGATGCGACCCCTCCCCGCAAACTGTTCGATGTACGCGGCCCTGCTCGAAAACATCTCCGGCAGCACCGTGCGCACCGCCATCTCTTTTTATGGGAAGAAGTACTCCTTCGGCCAAGTGTTCGGCCTCATCGACACCCTCGCCGACAACCTCGCCGCCGACTTCGGCATAAAAAAGGGCGACACCGTCACCCTGTGCATGCCCAACTCGCCCGCCGCGCTGCTCTGCTTTTACGCGGCCAACAAGCTGGGCGCGGCGGTCAACCTCGTCCATCCCTTCATCCCGCCCGAAACGCTGCGCGAGAGCGTCCGCCGCACGGGCAGCAAGCTGCTGCTCGTCTACGACGTCTACCGCTGCGGCAAGTTCGACTTCGGCGTGCCCACCCTCGTCAGCGACAGCGCACATTATATGGGGGTGGCGGCGAAGGTGTACTACCGCTGCACGCAGAAGCGCACCGCTTTTGGCGAGCCCTTCGAAAAGTACCTCAAACATCGCGGCAGTCCGCATCAAGAGGCGGCGCAGTTTGCCGCGGGGGAGGCGGCCGTCTACCTCGCGAGCGGCGGCACGACGGGCGAGCCCAAGATCATCGCCCACGACAACGCCGTGTTCAACCGCCTGTGCGCCAAGGCGGAGGAGTTTTTGAGCGAGCCGGTCGAGCGGTACACCGCGCTGTACAACGTTTTGCCCATCTTCCACGGCTTCGGGCTGTGCATCAACATGCACATGTGCATGCTGATGCGCCGCACCAACATCATGTGCATCCGCTTCGACGCCAAGATGAGCGCCAGGCAGATCGTGCGCGGCAAGGCGAACATCCTCACCGGCGTGCCCACCATGTACCGCAAGCTGCTGGGCGAAAAGGCGTTCACCGAGGCGGACCTCTCCAACATCCGCGACGTGTACGTCGGCGGCGACAGCGTCCCGCAGACGCTCATCGACGAGTTCAACGCCGCCCTCGAGCGGGGCGGCAGCAGCGCGCGCATGTACGTCGGCTACGGCCTGACCGAAACGGTCACCGTCTGCCTGGTCAACACCCTGCGCCACCACCGCGAAAACTCCATCGGCTACCCCCTCTCGGGCACCCGCGTCAAAATTTATAAGGAGGGGAAGGAGCTGCCCGCGGGCGAGGTGGGGGAGATCTACCTCGACAGCGACCAGTTCATGCTCGGCTACCTGGGGGAGGAGCACTCGCCCTTCGTCGAGATCGATGGCGTCCGCTGGCTCAAGACGGGCGACTACGGCTGGCTGGACGAGGACGGCTTCCTCTACTTCAAGCAGCGCATCAAAAACATGATCAAGGTGAGCGGCGTGCCCGTCTACCCCTCCGAGATCGAAGCCGCCGCCCTCTCCGTGCCCGGCGTGCGCCGCGCCTGCGCCGTCGGCATCCCCGACGCCGTCAAGGGGCAGGTGGTGCGCCTGTTCGTCGAGGCGCCCGGGCAGGACACAGCGGCCTGCCGCGCCGCCATTTTAGAGGCCTGCCGCCGCAGCCTCATCGCTTACGCCGTGCCCAAAGAGATCTGTTTCGAAGAGCGGCTCCCCCTCAACCTCATCGGCAAGATCGACCGCAAAAAGTTAGAAGAGCGCGCATAGCGCCGCGCCCTCTTGTTTCGCCCGCCCCGCGCAGGGGCGGGCGCTTGCTTTGCGGGCGGCAAAAATTGCGCGCTTCCTTGACAATATGCGTCATGTGTGTTATAATAAAAGCATACAACAGAGGGGGTACTTTCAAAATTTTTACCCCTTCGGGAGAGAAAATTTATGTATTGCAAGTATTGCGGAAAAGAGATCGGCGACGCTGCTTTTTGCCCTTATTGCGGCAAAGAGCAGGCCGCGCAGGAGCAGCAGGCTTCGCAGGAACGCTCGTACGGGCCGCCCCCGCCGCCCTACGGTGCGCCGCCCCCGCGGCCGGCCGAGCAGGACGCGCCCAGCGGCGGCTTTGCCGTGCTGTGCTTCTTTTTCCCGCTCATCGGCCTCATCCTGTACCTGATCTGGAAGGACACCCTCCCGCTGCGCGCCCGCTCGTGCGGCAAGGGCGCGCTCATCGGCGTCATCGTGTGGGCGGCGATCTCCATCTTCAGCACCATCATCTTCGGCCTGCTCGTCGGTTCGCTCGTGGGCAGCGGGATGCACGCCATCGGCCCGTTTGTGGCGATGCTGCCGGCGTAAACGGGGGATAGCCCATGTTTTGCCGCCACTGCGGCGCTTCATTGCCCGAAGACGCCGTCTTCTGCCCCCGCTGCGGGCAGCCGCTCGAAGGGCCGCAGCTCGCACAACCGCAGCCCGCGCAGCCCTATCCCGCGCAAGACGAGCGGCCGGTCAACCAGCTCGGCCTCGCGGGCATGATCACCGCCATCGTCGCGCTCTTCGTGCCCTTCCTCGGCTTTTTCGCCGCCATTGCGGCCATCGTGCTGTCGGGGATCGGGCTTTCCCGCCGCGCGCAGTATCGCATGAACGGCTTCGCGACCGCGGGGCTGATCGTCGGCATCCTCGCGCTGCTGCCCACCCTGGCAACGATCGTCTCTCTGCTCATCAGCTATGCCGTGTTTATTTAAGTAAGTGATAAGGCCGCGCCCCGCTCCTTGCGGGGCGCTTTTGCGCGCAAAAAAGCGGGGCGGAAGCATCGCTTCCGCCCCGCGGCGTCTTGCAAATTTCGGCTCAGTGGATCTTTTCGATGTCCGCCTTGCGGCACATCACGATCAGCCGTTCTTTGGTGTTGAACATATGGTCCGCGTCGGGCAGGGGGGTGAGCGCGCCGCCCCGCTTGACGCCCAGGATATTCAGATTATATTTCGCGCGCACGTTCTTGTCGCGGATGGTCTTGCCCTCCCAGCTGCGGGGGGTCGGGATCTCGTAGATGGCGTACTCGGGAGTGAGCTGGATGTAGTCGAAGATGTTGTCGGCGCTGTAGCGCACCGCGAGCCGCTCCGCCGTCTGCTTTTCGGGGAAGATGACCTCGTCCGCGCCGTTGCGCTGCAAAAATTTTGCCTGGATCTCGGTGGACGCGCGCGAGAGCACATACTTTGCGCCCGCCTCCTTGAGCAGCGAGGTCGTCTCCAGGGAAGATTGGAAGTTCTCGCCCATGCACACCGCGCACAGGTCGAAGTTGTCCACGCCGATCGAGTCGAGCACGGAAGGTTTGGTCGCGTCGCCGATCTGCGCGCTGGTCACATAGGGGAGGATCTCGTCGATCTTTTCCTCGTCCGTGTCGAGCACGAGCACGTGGTTGCCCAGTTCGGAAAACTTTTTGGCCATGAAGGTGCCGAAGCGCCCGAGGCCGATGATCAGAATAGATTTCATGGTTCCCTCACGATTGGTTTTTTCGCCCGCAGCCGCGGGCGTGTGGTCTGCCGCGGGCGAGGCGCCGCGCGGGCGTATGGCCTGCCGCAAAGCGCGGCGGGGTGTGCGTTCAAAGCGTCAGCCGATGCGCACCTTTTCGAGCGGTTTTTCCGCGGCGGGCGCGGAGGGCGCCTTCCACGAGAGCATGACGGTCATGCACCCCGCGCGGCCCAAAAACATGAGCACGCACAGCACGATCTGCGAGCCGATGGTCAGCGAGGGCGTGATGCCCATGGTCAGGCCGACCGTCGCGATGGCGGATACCACTTCAAACGTCGCCTCCGTCACCGTCACCCCCTCGCCGCCGAAGGCGGGGTTATTTGCCTCGAACAGGCAAAGCAGCACGCAGCCGACCACGATCAGGGTGATGAACATGGTAAAAAACTGTGCCGCGTTCTTGACGTTGTTGTCGTCAAGCCTGCGGCCGAAGCACTCGACCGACCGCTTGCCCCGCGCGAGGGAAAAGACGGAGAGGAAGAGCACGGCCACCGTGTTCGTCTTCACGCCGCCCGCCGTCGAGCCGGACGCGCCGCCGATGAACATGAGCACGATGGAGAGCAGCAGCGTCACCGACCGCACGCTCCCCGCGCCGCTGAGGGGCAGCACGTTGAAGCCGGCCGTGCGCGGCGTCACCGCCGTAAAAAAGGAGGAGAGCAGCTTTTCGTACCACGTCTCGTGCCCGCCGAGGGTCGCCCAGTCTTCGCCCAGCCAGATAATGAGGGTGGGCACGACGACGAGGATGGCCGTCATGATGAGCACGAGCTTGGTGTGCAGTTCATATTTGCGGAGATGGAATTTGTTGCGCTTGATGTCCAGCCAGACGAAGAAGCCCATGCCGCCGATGAGGATGAGCAGGGGGATGGTCAAACAGACGATGGGGTCGCCCGCGTAGTGCGTCATGGAAGAAAATTCGCCGTATTCCCCGCCCAGCAGGTCGAAACCCGCATTGCAGAAGGCGGAGATAGCGGTGAATACCGCCGTCCAGATGCCCTGCCCCCAGCCGAGGTCGGGCACGAAGCGGAAGCAGAGGACGAAGGCGCCCACCCCTTCAAACAGCAGCGTGCCGACGAGGATGGTCGTCGTCAGCTTGCCCATGCCGCTGAGCACGGGCGCGCTCACCGCCTCCTGCATAAAGGTGCGCTCTTTGAGCCCGATCTTGCGCCCGCCCAGCCGCAGCAGCAGGTAGACGATGGTCATAAAGCCGATGCCGCCGATCTGGATGAGGCAGAGGATGACGATCTGGCCGAACAGCGACCAGTGCGTAAAGGTGTCCTGCACGATCAGCCCCGTCACGCAGGAGGCGGACACCGTCGTAAAGAGGGCGTCCATAAAGGATGCGCTCCCCGAAATTTTCGAGGCAGAGGGGATGATGAGCAGCAATGTGCCGATGAGGATGACGGCGAGGTACCCGAGCACGAGCAGCCGCACCGGCGTCAGCCGTATTTTTCGTGGCATACAGTCTCCGTAAAACAGCAGTTTTGGTGCAGTACAGATACACCACATAGATTATAGCATATTTTCCCGCATTTGCAACCGTTTGCCCGCAATGCCTTCCTCTTTTTTTTGATAGAATATTTTCGCCGCCTGCCCGCCCGTGTTTTATTTTGGTTGAAGTGCGCGCGCGGCCCCCGCTCTTTATGCCCCCGCCCGCTCACTTTTCGCCTTCCCGCCGCTTATAATAGTAGGAAGGAGGCGGCGCATGCGTATTCGGTTTGTGACGGAAGGGAGCCTGGCGGAGTACCGGGCGGCGGAAACGAAGGAGAAGTGCGACCTGCTCGCCTTCGGGTTCGAGGGGCTGGGAGAGGTGGACTACCGCCGCGAGCTGGCGGAAGAGACGGCGAAGCTCGAGGCGCTCGCGCGGCTCAGCCGCGAGGCGGGCTGCACCGTCCTCTCCGGCTGCGTGACGGTCACCTGCGGGCTGCGCAGCCGCAGCGTCGCCGCCGCCGACCGCGGCCGCCTGCTCGGCGTGGCGGATATGCTGCACGTCAGCGGCGGGGAGTGGACGGGCGGCGCCCACCTGAAAGTGTTGGAGACCTCCGCGGGGAAGATCGGCCTGTGCGTGGGGGAGGATCTCTTCTACCCCGCCGTCGCGTCCACGCTGTCGCTGTGCGACGCCGACCTCATCTGCTGCGTCTTCGGCCCCGCCGAGGACAGCATCCCGCAGCTGATGCTGCGCGCCTGCGCCTTCTGGGCGGGGGTGCCCGTGTGTATGTGCGCGGCGGGCATCGCGCAGGCGGCGGACGCGCGCGGCGAGATGTGCTACCGCTCCGCGCGGCGGGAGTGCGCCTTCGAATTGGCGTGCGAGCGGGAGTACCGCCTGACGACGGTGCGCTCGCGCGGGCTCTCCCGCCGCGTCCGCGCCGACTATTAGCGCCCGCCTCCGCCGCATTCGCGCGGCGGAGGCGGGGAGGGGCGGAAAAATCGGCTCTTGCGGCAAAAAATCGCTTTACAAACGGCGCTTTCCCCGTTATAATAGAGGGGAGTATCGATACGGGCGTTTCCGCAGAGGACGCGTCCCGCGCGCGACCGGCTCCTGCAGAGAGCCGCCGGCAGGTGTGAGGCGGCGGAAGCGGCGCGCGGGGTATCCCCTTTGCAGCCCGCGGGCGAGATCCCTTTTCGCGAGGGGAGCGTAGCCCTGCGCGCGGTATCCTTTCCGCGTTAGCAAAAAAGGCGACCGTATGTTTTGGTGGTGCCCTTTTGTTTTCCGAAAACGAGAGGGCGTTTTTTTGTGAATAACGTTCAGGAGACAGAGCATGTACAAAAAGGTAGACACGTCGATGAATTTCGTCGACCGCGAAAAGGAAGTCATCGAATTCTGGAAGGAAAACGACGTCTTCGAAGACAGCATCAAGGAGCACGAGGGCGGGGAGGAGTTCTCCTTCTACGACGGCCCGCCCACCGCCAACGGCAAGCCGCACATCGGGCACATTCTGACCCGCGTCATGAAGGACATCATCCCCCGCTACCAGACGATGAAGGGCAAGCACGTCCTGCGCAAGGCGGGCTGGGACACGCACGGCCTGCCCGTCGAGCTGGAAGTGGAAAAGATGCTCGGCATGGACGGCAAGCAGGACATCGAAAAGTACGGCATCGAGCCCTTTATCAAAAAGTGCAAGGAGAGCGTCTGGAAGTACAAGGGCGAGTGGGAGCGCATGTCCGAGCGCGTCGGCTATTGGGCGGACATGGAGCACCCCTACGTCACCTACGACGACAACTACATCGAGTCCGTCTGGTGGGCGCTCAAAGAGATCTGGAAAAAGGGCCTGCTCTATAAGGGGCACAAGATCGTCCCGTACTGCCCGCGCTGCGGCACCGCCCTCTCTTCGCACGAGGTCGCCCAGGGCTATAAGGACGTGAAGGAGACCTCCGTCTTTGTCCGCTTCCGCCGCAAGGGGGAGGAAAATGCCTATTTCCTCGCCTGGACGACCACCCCGTGGACGCTGCCCTCCAACGTCGCCCTCTGCATGAACGCGGAGGAAGACTACGCCGAGATCGAGGCGGAGGACGGCGCGCGCTACGTTCTGGCGCAGGCGCTCGTTCCCACGCTGTTCGCCGAGGGCACCTATAAGACGCTCTCCGTCAAAAAGGGCGCCGAATACGAGCACGCCGAGTACGAGCCCCTCTTCACCTACGCCGAGGGGAGCTACCGCGAAAAGGCGCACTACGTCGTGTGCGACGGCTACGTCACCCTCACCGACGGCACGGGCGTCGTCCACATCGCGCCCGCCTTCGGCGAAGACGACTACCGCGTCGGGCAGAAGTACGGCCTGCCCGTCGTCAACCTCGTGGACGAGCGCGGCTGCTTCAAGCCCGCCGTCACCGACTTTGCGGGCGTGTTCGTCAAAAAGGCGGACAAGGGCATCATCGCCCTGCTCAAAGAAAAGGGCCTGCTCTTCAAGGAGCTCGCCTACGAGCACAGCTACCCGCACTGCTGGCGGTGCGACACCCCGCTCATCTACTACGCCCGCGAGAGCTGGTTTATCAAGGTGACCGCCGTCAAAGACGCGCTCATCGCCTCCAACAACTCCGTCAACTGGATGCCGGACACCATCAAGACCGGCCGCATGGGCAACTTCCTCGAAAACGTCATCGACTGGGGCCTCTCGCGCGACCGCTATTGGGGCACGCCGCTGCCCGTTTGGGTTTGCGAAAAGTGCGGCAAGGTGCACGTCATCGGCAGCAAGGCGGAACTCAAGGAGAAGTGCGGCATCGAGGGCGACATCGAGCTGCACCGCCCGTATATCGACAACTGCACCTTCGAATGCGAGTGCGGCGGCACGATGAAGCGCACCCCCGAAGTCATCGACTGCTGGTTCGATTCCGGCTCCATGCCCTTCGCCCAGTATCACTATCCGTTTGAAAACAAGGATCTCTTCGACGAGACCTTCCCCGCCGACTTCATTTCGGAGGCGGTCGACCAGACGCGCGGCTGGTTCTACACCCTGCTCGTCATCTCGACCATCCTCTTCGGCCGCGCGCCCTTCAAAAACTGTATCGTGCTCGGCCACGTCAACGACAAAAACGGCGTCAAGATGTCCAAGCACAAGGGCAACGTCGTCGACCCGTGGAGCGTGCTCGACAAGCAGGGCGCCGACGCCGTGCGCTGGTACTTCTACACCTCCAGCGCGCCGTGGATCCCGTCCCGCTTCTATCCGGAGGCGGTCTCCGAGGCGCAGCGCCGCTACATGGGGCCGCTGTGGAACAGCTACGCCTTCTTCGTGCTGTACGCCGACATCGACGGCTACGACCCCTCCAAGTACAGCCTCAAAGAGTGCAAGCTGACGCTGATGGACCGCTGGATCCTCTCCAAGCTCAACACGCTGATCAAGACGGTGGATACCGAGCTCGCCGACTACGACATCACAGACGCCGCCCGCGCCCTGCAGGACTTCGTCGACGTCCTCTCCAACTGGTACGTCCGCCGCGGCCGCGAGCGCTATTGGGGCAAGGGGATGACGGAGGACAAGGCCGCGGCGTACACCACGCTGTACACCGTGCTCGTCACCCTCGCCAAGCTGACCGCGCCTTTCACCCCCTTCATCGCCGAGCAGATGTACCGCAACCTCGTGCCGCAGTTCTATGCGGACGCGCCCAAGTCGGTGCATATGTGCGACTTCCCCGTCTACGACGCCTCCGCCGTGGACGCCGACCTCGAAAAGGGGATGGATTCTGTGCTCGACGTCGTCGTGCTCGGCCGCGCGGCGCGCAACGCCGGTTCGCTGAAGAACCGCCAGCCGCTGTCCGAGATGATCGTCGCCACCGAGCGAGACCTCGACTGGAACGACGAGCTGCGCGGCATCGTGCTCGACGAGCTGAACATCAAGCAGATGAAGCTCGCCAAGGACACCTCCTCCCTCATCACTTATAAATTGAAGCCGCAGATGAAGACGCTCGGCCCCAAGTACGGCAAGCTGCTCAACGCCATCCGCAGCTGGCTCGAAACGTGCGATACGGCGGCCGTCGTCGAGGCGGTGCGCGGGGGCGGCACCTTCGCCGCAGAGATCGGCGGCGCGTCCGTCGAATTGAGCGAGGGCGACCTGCTCATCTCCGCCGAGAGTGCGAAGGGGTACGTCTCCGCGAGCGACAAGGGCATCACCGTGGCGCTCAATACGGCGCTCACGCCCGAACTCATTGAGGAGGGCATCGAGCGCGAGCTCATCTCCAAGATCCAGACCATGCGCAAGGAGGCGGGCTTCGAGGTGACCGACCGCATCCGCGTCTACTACGTCGCGGGGGACGCGGCCGCCGCCGTGCTCGAGGGGCGCGCCCGCCGCATCGCCGGCGTCGTGCTCGCCGATTCCATCGCCTGCGGCACCGCAGACGGCTACACCAAGGAGTGGGAGATCGGCGGCGACAAGGTGACGCTCACCGTCGCGCGCAGCAGCGAGGCGTGAGTTTTCGACGATGAAGCTCGCACAAAATTGGAAGGACTACGCCGTCCTCGCCACGGGCGGCGGCTATAAATTGGAGCGCTGGAAGGATGTCGTCCTGCTGCGCCCCGACCCGCAGGTCATCTGGCCGGCGCGGCAGGACCTGTTCGCCTATCCCGGGCTGTCGGCGGTGTACCGCCGCAGCGAAAAGGGGGGCGGCGCGTGGGAGTACCGCAAGCCCGTCCCGCCCGACTGGACCATCTCTTACGGCGACCTGCACTTCAAGATCAAGCCGATGGGCTTCAAGCACACGGGGCTGTTCCCCGAGCAGGCGGTGCACTGGGAGCAGATGGCCTCCCTCATCCGCGGCGCCGGCCGCAAGGTCAAGGTGCTCAACCTCTTCGCCTACACGGGCGGGGCGACGGTCGCCTGCGCCAAGGCGGGGGCGGAGGTCACCCATGTAGACGCCGCCAAGGGCATGGTCGAGCGCGCGGGAGAAAACGCCCGCCTCTCCGGCATCGCGTCCGGCATCCGCTACATCGTGGACGACTGCACCAAGTTCGTCCGCCGCGAGATCCGCCGCGGCAACCGCTACGACGCGATCGTGATGGACCCGCCCTCCTACGGGCGGGGGCCGGGCGGCGAGATGTGGAAGATCGAGGCGGACCTCTTCCCCTTCGTGCAGCTGTGCGCGCAGCTGCTCTCGGACGACCCGCTCTTCTTCCTGATCAACAGCTACACGACGGGGCTGCAGCCGATGGTGCTGCACAACATCCTGCGGCTGTGCCTGCCGCAATACAAAGGAAACATCGACGCCTACGAAGTCGGCCTCCCCACCGAGGAGGGCATCCCGCTTCCGTGCGGCGCGGGAGGGATCTTTATCCATGGATGAACCGAACATTCTCTACGAGGACAACCACATCATCGTCGTCATGAAGCCGCAGGGCGTACCCTCCTGCGGGGACGAGAGCGGAGACGACAGCCTGCTTGAGGCGGTGCGCCGCTACATCAAGGTGACGTACGACAAGCCTGGCAACGTGTACGTGGGGCTCATTCACCGCCTCGACCGCCCGACGGGCGGGGTGATGGTCTTCGCCAAGACGAGCAAGGCGGCCTCTCGCCTCGCCGAGCAGATGCGCGGCGGCGACTTTGAAAAGAAGTACTTCGCCGTGCTCGCCGCCGTCCCGCGCGAGCCCAAGGCGACGCTCGTCAATTATCTGAAGAAGAACCCCATCAACAATATGGTCTACCTCTGCCCGCAGACGACGGAGGGGGCGAAAAAGGCCTCCCTCGACTACGAGGTGCTGGAAGAGAAGGGGGGCTGCGCGCTCGTGCGCGTCCGCCTGCACACCGGCCGCACCCATCAGATCCGCGTGCAGATGGCGGGCATCGGCTGCCCCGTCTACGGCGATATGCGCTACGGCGGCGAAAACGCGAAGAAGGGCGGCCTCGCCCTGTGGGCGTATTCGCTTGCCTTCACCCATCCCGTCACGCACGAGCGCATGCGCTTTATGCTCGAACCGCCTGCCGACAGCTCGCCCTGGAAGCATTTCGACCTGCAAAAGGCGATGGAATTGTGACGGCGGCGTAAAAAATGGCGGGGCGGGCGGCGAAATCGTCAAATTTTTGCCGAAAGCGAGAAAATGCGTTTGACAAACCCCCGCATATAAGGTAAAATAATTAGGTACAATCGTTTTCCGGGCCCCTATGTAACGGCGGGCCCGCAATGATGCATCGGGAGCAAAGGAATGAATAAACAAAAAGTCAGCATACTCACATTGTTGGTCGCATTTGTATTCTGCATGGCGGCGATGTGTATATCGTTCGGCGTGACTGCCGTGCGCGCGGAAGATACCGTCGAGGCAGACGAGATCTTTACGACCTCCGGCGGCGCCGGCCTTGACAGCGAAGGGGATTACCTCACCTTCACGACGGGCAGCGCAGACGACGGCATGTCCGTCTCCTTCCGCCGCAACCTCGCCCTCAAGTGGTACGCTTTTGACGGCGAACCTGCTGTCGGCGGCGATTTTGCCGCACATTACTTCGAATTGACCTTCGCGCTGGAAAACACCGACTTTGACAGCTTCACCGTCGCGCTGGAAAGCACGCAGATGAGCATGAGCAAAGAGGGCAAGACCACCAACGAGATCGTCTTCACCCCCAATGGCAGCAGCCTGACCGCCGTCGTCAACGGAGAAGGGGAGGGCGTGACCGTCCCCGCGTCCGGCGAGATCACCGTCACCCTGTCCGAACCCGCCGGCTCCGAAGGCTACGGCAACTTCCTCGTCAGTATCAACGGCGAAGAAGCGGGCACCTTCACCAACATCGGGCGCTACTACGCGCAGTACGCTTCGTCCTCTGCCGATACGCCCATCACCCCGCTCACCTTCTCGGCGGATACCGACGGCGAAGTCACCTTCGAAGTCCGCTCCCTCAACGGCCAGAGCTTTGCGCTCGAGGGCGGCGAGGTGACCGACGACGCGGCCCCCGTGCTCGTCATCGACAGCGAGATCAAGCAGATCCTGCTCGGCACCGAGACCGATTTTGACACCGTCGCCATCGACGTGTGCTCCTCGACGGTCACCACCGAGCGCTATTTCCTTGCGGACGGCGTGCCCGCGACTTCGGAAGACGGCGAGCCCGTCGACCCCGCGTTCGAAGAGGGAGACCTCGTCGGCTACAACAGCTTCGACAGCGACAAGCGCTTCTTCGAGTCTGACTTCGGCGGCAACATGAACGGTTCGGTCAGCATCGCCTTCGAGCTGACGGACGGCAACGCCAATTCCGCCTATTACTTCATCGAGTGGTACGCTTCCGAGACGGATGAAAACGGCCACATCCGCGTGGTGCATCCCGAAACGGTCGTCGATACGCCGACCATCTCTTTTGAGGATCCGAGCGTCTATCAGGCGGAAGTGACCGCCGCCGCCGTCGACGAAGACGGACAGAGCATCCAGGTGGGCGACGGGGCTTACTACTACCTGCCCTCCCTCCGCTCGTACGTCTTTGACGCGACCTGCGGCTACACCGATATGACCTTCAACATCTACTACCGCACCTACGCGAGCGACACCAAGAGCACCTCGGGCGCTTACGACGAGCTGCGCATCGAGCTGACGGAGCAGGGGCTGTACGAGTTCCGCGTCGTCCCCGTCAACCGCGCGGGCAACGCGATGGTCGGTCAGTTTGAAAGCGGCGAGGCCGCCATCACCTCCAACAACGTCTGGGATGCGGAAAACCTCACCACCTTCCGCTTCCGCGTCACCTACAACGGGCCTTCCATCGAGGAGCCGGAAGAGGGCGAGATCGGCTACATCGACGTCTCGTACGACTTTGAAGATTTCGACATCATCGCCCTTGGCGACTACGAGACCCGCTATAAGCTGTATCGCCTCGACCTCAGCGAGGGCGCGTCTCCTTCTTCCGTGAGCGAAGTGCTCGCCGGCGAAGGCAGCTCCGTCACCGAGAATAGCTACGGTACCTGGGTCGAGATCGCGCAGTATGACAGCGACATGAAGGAAGACGAGGGCGACAACGTCTACGAGTGGAACCCCGATTCTTCCCTCAGCTTCGTTCCGCAGGAGATCGGCTACTACAAGCTGGTCGTGGAGGTCGCCTCCGCGAACATGCCCATCGCCACCGCCGCGCAGGTCGTCAACGTCACTTCGGAAGCGGACGTCGTGCCCAGCATCACCTACTGGCTGGAGGAGAACCTGACCTCCGTCATCTTCCTCGGCATCGGCGTGCTCTGCCTGATCGGCATCGTCATCGTGCTGCTCATCAAGCCGAAGGATAAAGACGAAAAGGCGAAGGACAAGAACCGCGCGTAAAGCGTTACACATTGCAAAGCCATCCCGCGGCGGACCGTTCGGTCCGCCGCTTTTCTTTTGCGCCGGCCCCGCTGCGCCATCCGTCCGCTCTGCCGTCCCCCGCGGCGGGGCGGCTTTCCCGCACCCCATTTTTGAAAAAATTCTTGACGAAACGCGCCGTATATATTATAATTATTCTGATAAAGAATATCGGAGAGGTTATTGTTATGGTTCTCAAAGTATGTGTCGGCAGCTCTTGCCATTTGCGCGGCTCGTATGACGTCATCGAAGAGATGAAGCGCCTGATCAAAAAGTACGGCGTGGAGGACAAAGTCGACCTGCAGGCGACCTTCTGCGTCGGCAACTGCGTCAACGGCGTCTCCGTCCTCGCCGACGAAGTGCTGCTGCACAACGCCAACAAGGATAACTGCGAGGAGCTCTTCCTCACGCAGGTCTATCCGCTTTTGAACAAGTAAGGGCGGGGGTACGGCCATGATCCAGTACCTCGACTTCAAGGACGCGCGCTGTAAAGACTGCTATAAGTGCCTGCGCGAATGCCCCGTCAAGGCTATCACGGTGGTCGACCACCACGCCAAGATCATCGACAGCCGCTGCATCCTCTGCGGCCACTGCACCGAGGTCTGCCCGCAGAACGCCAAGAGCGTGCACAGCGAGCGGGGAGAAGTGGAGCGCCTGCTCGCGGGCGGCAACGTCATCGCCTCCGTCGCGCCCTCCTTCGTGTCCAGCTTCGGCCTGCAAGATTTCAACGTCATGCGCCTCGCGCTGGGCAGGCTGGGCTTTGCCGACGCGGAGGAGACGAGCATCGGCGCGCGCGAAGTGACGGCGCAGTACAAGAAACTGCTCGAGGGGCACACCTTCGAAAACTTCATCACCTCCTGCTGCCCCGCCGTCAACACCATGATCGAACTGTATTACCCGAAGGCGCTGCAGTATCTCGCGCCCGTCGATTCGCCCATGGTCGCGCACGCCAAGATGCTCCGCAAGAAGCATCCCGACGCGAAGATCGTGTTCATCGGCCCTTGCATCGCCAAAAAGCGGGAGGCGCGCGAGAGCGGCGTCGTAGACGGCGTGCTTACCTTCGAGGACCTCGCCGGCATGTTCGCGGACAAGGGCATCGACCCTTCCGAGATCGCCCATCTCCCCCTGCGCGAGGAGGGGGCGGCCAACCGTGCCAAGTATTATCCCATCAGCCGCGGCATCATCAAGTCGTTTGATAATTACGTCGACGGCTACGAATTTGTCGCCGTAGACGGCGCCGCCAAATGCAAAGAGGTGCTCGAAAACATCGAGAGCCTCTCGGGGATGTTCATCGAGATGAACAGCTGCGACTCCGCCTGCGTCAACGGCCCCTGCTCGCTCGCGCTCAAGGCGGGCGCGCTCAAGGCGAACGCCGATATCCGCCAATATGTGCAGAAGGACTTGCAGACGCACGCCTCCGCGCCCTACGAGCCCGCGCAGGACATCGACTTTACCTGCATCCACGAGCGCAAGCGCACGGAGGACTTCACGCCCACCGACCGCCAGCTGCGCGAGATCCTCGCCAAGACGGGCAAGACCAAGCCGGAGGATATGCTCAACTGCGGCGCCTGCGGCTACAACACCTGCCTCGAAAAGGCGTGGGCGGTCGCCAACGGCTACGCCAACATCGAGATGTGCGTGCCCTTCATGCGCGAGCGCGCCGAAAGCATGAGCTACGAGATCATCCAGACCAGCCCCAACGGCATCGTGCTGCTGGACAATGACCTCAACATCGCCGAGATCAACGAAAAGGCCAAACAGCTTTTGGGCATCAAGGAGTACGACATCAAGGGGAAGGGGATCTTCCATTACTTCAACCCCACCGACTTCGTGCTCGCGCAGAACGACAACAAAAATCTCTACAATAAAAAGGTGTACCTCGAAAAGACGGGCAGCTACATCGAGCTGACCATCATCGTCCTCAAAGACAACAAGGGCACCTACGCGGTGATGAAGGACATCACCCAGGAGACCAAGTCTGAAGAGCAGCTGGACAAGGTCAAGATGGAGACGCTCGCCACGACGGACGAGGTCATCAAAAAGCAGATGCGCGTCGCGCAGGAGATCGCCTCCCTCCTCGGCGAGACGACCGCCGAGACCAAAGTCGCCCTCCTCAAGCTGAAAAAGACGCTGCAGGACGGCGAGGGGAACAAGTAACATGGCGGCGCTGTGTCTGGAGAGCGGCTACGCGTCGCTCAACAAAAAGAACGAGGAACTGTGCGGCGACTGCGTCGAGAGCATCGTCAGCGGCGACTACACGACGCTCGTGCTCGCCGACGGGCTGGGCAGCGGCGTCAAGGCCAACATCCTGTCCACACTCACTTCCAAGATCCTCTGCACGATGGTCGCCAACGAGATCTCCATCGAGGAGTGCGTCGAGACCATCCTGCAGTCGCTCCCCGTCTGCAAGGTGCGCGGGGTGGCGTACTCCACCTTCTCCGTCATCCACATGAACAGCCGCGGAGAGGGGGTGCTGTTCGAGTTCGACAATCCGCAGGCCATCCTCGTGCGCGGCGGCAAATGCCGCGATCTCGACCGCACCGCGATGCAGATCCTCGGCAAGACGGTGTACAAGGCTGACCTCGCCCTGTGCAAGGACGATATCCTCGTCGTCATGAGCGACGGCGTCATCCATGCGGGCATCGGCATGACCCTCAACCTCGGCTGGCAGCGCCCCGAAGTCATGGAATTTTTGGACGAGAACGTAAAGCCGGGCATGAGCGCGCGCGCCGTCGCCTGCCTGCTGGTGGGGGTGTGCAACGACCTCTACCTCGGCACCCCGGGCGACGACACCACCGTCGCCGCCATCAAGGTGCGCGAAAAGCTGAACGTCTCCCTCATGATCGGCCCGCCCGTCGACAAGACGAAGGACGACTTCTACATCTCCCGCTTCCTCGCCGAAGAGGGCAAAAAGGTGGTCTGCGGCGGCACCAGCTCGCAGATCGTCGCGCGGCACCTGCACACCAGCGTGCGCGCCTCCTTCGACTTCCCCGATAAAGACGTGCCGCCCATCGGCTTCATCGACGGCATCGACCTGACCACCGAGGGCGTCTTGACCATGCGCCGCCTGCTCGAACTGTCCGAAAAGTACATCAACGTGCACGATCTGACCCCCAAGACCTTCACCAAAAAGGACGGGGCGTCGCTGCTCGCGCAGCTGCTGTTCGAGGAGGCGACGAGCGTACACTTCTTCGTCGGGCAGAGCATCAACGCCGCCCACCAGGGGCTGCCCATCGACATCACCATGAAGCTCAAGCTGGTCGAAAGCCTCGCCGCCAACCTCAAAAAGATGGGCAAGGACGTCGCCATCGACTACGACTGAGCGCCCGCCGCGCCCATTCGCTCGCGCGCCCGCCGCGCGCCATTCATACAAAAATCATATCGTTAGGAGAAGAGAATATGCCGGACAACAAGAGAATTTTCGATACCGCCGTGCAGAAGCTGAAATACGACGTGCTCAAGGCGATCATCCGCAACGAGTACGAGCACTGCTACGAAAATATCTGGACGGATATCCCCAAAGAAATTTCACCAGGCCCCAAGGCGACCATGCGCTGCTGCATCTTCAAGGAGCGCGCGATCGTGCAGGAGCGCATCAAGCTCGCGCAGGGCGGCGACAAGAACAACCCCAACGTCGTCGAAGTCATCGACATCGCCTGCGACGAGTGCCCCATCGGCGGCATCTTCGTGACGCCCGCCTGCCGCGGCTGCATCGTCCACCGCTGCCAGGAGGTGTGCCCCAAGGGCGCCATCCAGATCATCGAGCACCGCGCCGTGGTGGATAAGACCAAGTGCGTCGAGTGCGGCAAGTGCACGCAGGCATGCCCGTACGGCGCCATCATCGCGCAGAAGCGCCCCTGCGTCGCCTCCTGCAAGGTCAAGGCGATCAGCGTCGGCGAGGACAAAAAGGCGGTCATCGACAATGACAAGTGCATCGCCTGCGGCGCGTGCGTCTACCAGTGCCCCTTCGGCGCCGTCGTCGACAAGTCCTTCGTCCTCGACGCCATCGATATTTTGAAGCAGTCTGACGAGAACCGCAATTACCACGTCTACGCGGTCATCGCGCCCTCCATCGTCAGCCAGTTCAAATACGCCAAGATCGAACAGGTCGTCACCGGCATCCGCAACCTCGGCTTCCACCAGGTGGTCGAGGCGGCGCTGGGCGCCGACATCACCCTCTACCACGAGGCGCAGGAATGGCAAGAAAAGGGCATCCTCACCACCTCCTGCTGCCCCTCCTTCGTCATGTTCGTGGAAAAGAACTTCCCCGAGCTCGCGCAGTACATCTCCCACTCCGTCTCGCCCATGGTCGAGGCGGCCATGCTCATCAAGCGCACCGACCCGACGGGCAAGGTCATCTTCATCGGGCCGTGCTCGAGCAAGAAGCTCGAGTTCCGCCTGCCCAAGACCAAGGGCGCGATCGACTGCGTGCTCTCCTTCGAAGAGCTGCAAGCCTTCCTCGACGCCCGCCACATCGAGGTGGGCGAGCTGGAAGAGACCTCGCTCGACAACGCCTCCTTCTACGGCCGCATCTTCGCCAAGAGCGGCGGCATCACCCAGGGCGTCGCAGACGTCGCCCGCGAGATGGGCGTAGAGGGCATCAAGCCGCTCGCGATGAACGGCATCGACGAGTGCCGCGCCGCCCTCATGAAGCTCAAGTTCCACCGCGCGACGGAGAACTTCTTTGAAGGCATGGCGTGCGACGGCGGCTGCCTCAACGGCGCGCTCTGCCTCAACCACGGCCCCAAAAACGTCGTCGACGTCGACAAGTACGGCGCCTCCGCCAAGGAGAAGACCATCGACAACTCCGTCAAGCTGTACAAGCTCAGCCTGGGCGAGACGGGCATCTGATCGCAGGAATGTGCGCGGGGGAGCCTCGGCTCCCCCGCTCTGCTTTTTGCCCGCCCGCGGCGGCAGCGGAACCGCCTCATGCAGGGTACCGCCGCCCGCAGCGGGAGATCGGGCGCCGCAGGCGGTGTCTGCGGCAGAGCCGCCCGCACGGGCGGAGGGAGGAAACCATGCACCAGCAATCGATGTTTGAGAGCGAGCGCGACCTGCCGCTGGCGGCGCGCCTGCGCCCGCGCACGCTGGACGAATTCGTCGGCCAGACCCACCTTTTGGGAGAGGGAAAGGTACTGCGCCGCCTCATCGAGAGCGACAAGATCGGCTCGATGATCTTCTGGGGGCCGCCGGGCGTGGGCAAGACGACGCTCGCGCGCATCATCGCAAACCGCACCCGCGCGACCTTCATCGATTTTTCCGCCGTCACCAGCGGCATCCGCGAGATCCGCGAGGTGATGGAAAGGGCGGAAAAGAACCGCCTCTTCGGCGCGCGCACCATCGTGTTCGTCGACGAGATCCACCGCTTCAACAAGGCGCAGCAAGACGCCTTTTTGCCCTTCGTTGAAAAGGGCAGCATCGTGCTCATCGGCGCCACGACGGAAAATCCCTCCTTCGAGGTCAACGGCGCGCTCCTCTCCCGCTGCAAGGTGTTCGTATTGCAGGCGCTGAAGAAGGAGGAGCTTGTCGCCCTGCTGCACCACGCCCTCACCGACGAGCGCGGCTTCGGCGGGCAAAAGGTGGAGATGGGGGAGGACCTCATCGAGGCGATCGCCAACTTCGCCAACGGTGACGCCCGCAGCGCCCTCTCCACCCTCGAGATGGCGGTGCTCAACGGCGAGACGGAAGGGGACGCCGTGCGCGTCACCCGCGAGAGCATCGAGCAGATCACCTCCAAAAAGTCGCTGCTGTACGACAAGACGGGCGAGGAGCACTACAACCTCATCTCCGCGCTTCACAAGTCCATGCGCAACTCCGACCCCGACGCCGCCGTCTATTGGCTGGCGCGCATGCTCGAGGCGGGGGAGGACCCCCTCTACGTCGCCCGCCGCGTCACCCGCTTCGCCGCCGAAGACGTCGGCCTCGCCGACCCGCGCGCCCTTGAGCTGGCCGTCGCCGCCTACCAGGCCTGCCATTGGATCGGCATGCCCGAGTGCAGCGTCCACCTCGCCGAGGCGGTCGTCTACCTCTCCCTCGCGCCCAAGTCCAACGCCGTCTACACCGCCTACGAGCGCGCCAAAAAGGACGCCCTCACCATGCTCGCCGAGCCGGTGCCCCTCGTCATCCGCAACGCGCCCACGCG
>CASEIS010000001.1 GCA_949287895.1 uncultured Bacillota bacterium | reverse complement strand
CCTCTCCCGCCGAAGGACGCCGCGGCGCAAACAACTCTCTGCGGCGGATGCCGAGCGCTTCAAACCCCGTGCGCAGCAATAGCACGAGCAAAGTGAGGGCGAGGGCGGCGGCGAGGTAGACGGGCGTGCGCGTCTGCAGCAGCACGGGCAGCACGACCGCCGAGATGAGGGGCGCGAAGGTGGTGCCGGAGGCGAGCAGCACCGCCTGCCCGACGACGTAGGCGAAGGCGAGCTGCCATGCGAGGGGGAGGGGCACAAAGAGGACGATGAGTTCCCCTGCGCAGGCGCAGATGCCGATGAGCAGGAAGATGGATGCCTTGTCCGTATTCCACGCGAGGCAGGGGGATACGAGCGCGCCGAGGGCGATGGCCGCTGCCTCGGGGAAGATGATCTCCCGCTCGCCCAGCCACTCGGACGCGCCCGCCATCAGCGCGAGCACGAGCAGAAAGGCGAGCCGAGGCAAGAGGGCGCGCGCCGCGCCCGCCGTTTTTGCCTTCATATCCCCACCTCCTCGCTCTTTTGTGTTATTGTACCAAAAATCGGCCGCTTCCGCAACCAAAACGGTGCGAAAGGCGGCCGATCTCGCTTCCAAACTGATACGGGCGCCCGCTCAGCTGCGGTAGCCGTTGGGGTTTTGCGTCTGCCACTTCCACAGCGAGGCACACATGTCGTCCAGCCCCAGCTTCGCCTGCCAGTGCAGCTCGGCCTTGGCCTTGTCCGCATTGGCGTAGCAGGCGGCGATGTCGCCCGCGCGGCGGGGCTTGATGACGTAGGGCAGCTTTTTGCCGCACGCCCGCTCGAAGGCGTGGATGACGTCGAGCACGCTGTAGCCGATGCCCGTGCCGAGGTTGTAGGTGTACACGCCCGGCTTATCCAGCGCGTGGATGGCGGCGACGTGCCCCTTGGCGAGGTCGACGACGTGGATGTAGTCGCGCACGCCCGTCCCGTCGGGGGTGGGGTAGTCGTTGCCGAACACGCCGATCTCCTTGAGCTCGCCGATGGCGACCTTGGCGATGTACGGGGTGAGGTTGTTGGGGATGCCCTTCGGGTCCTCGCCGATCAAGCCGCTCTCGTGCGCGCCGACGGGGTTGAAGTAGCGCAGCAGCGCGATCGTCCAGCCGCTGTCGGCGACGTACAGGTCGCGCAGGATCTGCTCCTGCATATACTTGGAGGTGCCGTAGGGGTTGGTGGTGCCGCCCGTGCGGCAGCTCTCGTCCAGCGGCAGCCGCTCGGGGGTGCCGTACACTGTCGCCGACGAGGAGAATACGATCTTTTTGACGCCGGACTTTTTCATCGTTTCGAGCAGCACGAGGGTGGAGCCGAGGTTGTTGTCGTAAGACTCGAGCGGCTTTGCGACGCTCTCCCCCACCGCCTTGAGCCCCGCAAAGTGGATGACCCAGTCGATGGCGTTTTCGCGGAACACCCTTTCGAGGGCGGCGGCGTCGCGCACGTCCTGCTCGTAGAAGCGCACCTTTTTGCCGGTGATCTGCCCGACGCGCTCGATCGCTTTCGGGGAAGAGTTGCACAGGTTGTCGACGACGACCACGTCGTGACCCGCCTGCAGCAGTTCGACGCAGGTATGCGAGCCGATGTAGCCCGCCCCGCCCGTCACTAAGATAGTCATTTAATCCTCCTTTTCGGCCGGAAACCCGGCGCTCGCTAAAAATTCTGTAAAGGCGCGCTCCCCCGCCCCGTCCCGCTTGAACACGGCGGTGTTGCCGAGGATGGCGCGGCAGGTCTCCTCGACCTCCGCCTTGAGGATGGCGTCTGCCTGCGCCGCAGGGACCTTTCCGTGCGCGGCGAGCAGCCGCCCGATCATGGGCGCGAAGATGCGCATATCCTCGGCGAGCTCCTCCTCCCGATAGGCGCGCTCGCCCGTGAGGTAGGCGCGCACCTCGCCCAGCTGGCGCTTGAGGCGGGCGGGCAGCACGAACAGCCCCATCGCCTCGATCAGGCCGATGGACTCGCTCTTGATGTGGTGGTACTCGCGGTGGGCGTGGAAGATGCCGTCTGGGTAGCGCTCGCTCGTGCGATTGTTGCGCAGGATCATGTCGAGGATGTAGCCGCCCTCCGCTTTGCGCGCGATGAGGCTCGCCGTATTGTGCGGCACATCGCCCGTGCACGGAAGGATGTCCAAATCTTCGTTTTTGTATGCGCGCCACGCGGTGACGAGGGAATAGGCGAGCTCCTCGATGGCGGCGCGGCTCTTCCCTTCAAACCGGACGGCGGAGTTATACCAATCAACGATGCCGACAGACACCCCCGCGCGGGGGCTGTGCAGCCGCACGCGTACGCCCGCCTTCTGCATGGGCAGCCGCTCGAGGCCGCCCTGGAAGTGGTCGTGCATGAGGATGGAGCCGCCCACCCGCGGCAGCGGCGCGTTGTTGCCGATGAAGTAGTGCGGGAACTGCTCGACGAAGTCGAACAGGCGCACGGCCGTCTTTTCGTCCAGCTTCATCGGGGTGTGCGCGCAGCAGATGGCGATGCCGTGCTCGGCGAAGTAGGCGTACGGGGAATACTGCCAGAACCAGTCCTCCCCCGCCAGCCGCAGCGAGTTGGTGCGCAGGTTGCGGCGGGAAAAGCCGGGGCGCTCGTACCCCTCGTTTTCGCGGCAGATGGTGCACAGCGGGTAGTTGGTGCTCTTTGCGTCCAGCTGCTTCTGCAGGTCCTTGTTGTTCTTTTCGGGCTTGCTCAAATTGATGGTGATCTCCAGCCCGTTGTCCGCGTGCCAGCGGATGTTGCGGTCGATGGCGCTCTTTTTGACGTAGTTGGAGTGCACGGCGTAGTCGTGCGCCCAAGTCGTGGCGGCGGCGGGGCTCTCCGCGTACCGGCGGGAGAAGATCTCTTCGTACTCGCTCGGGCGCACCATCACCGCGTCCATCAGCTTGTCGCCGAGGGTGGCGCGGTCGAAGGGCTTGCCCGCCTCCTCGAGGCAGGCATAAAACGCTTCGAGGATGGGGTCCGGAAGGGCGGGCAGCTCCCCCTCGCAGGGCGGCGCGGCGTAGTTTGCCTCGCCCGCGATGTCGAGCAGGCGGTTGCGCGCGTACACCGCGTCGCGGGGGGAGAGGGCAAGATATTTTTGCGCGTAGGCGACGAGCTTTGCGATACAGGTATCGATGTTCATGCGTCCGCCTCGTCGATGATGCCGTCTGCGATCTCCGCCACATAGAAGGTCGCGTCGTAGCCGATGGCGGCGCGGTAGCGCGCGCCGACAAATGCGATGAACTTTTCGATATCCGCCTTGCGCACGAGGCTGACCGTGCAGCCGCCGAACCCCGCGCCCGTCATGCGCGAGCCGAGGCAGCCGGGGGCGGCCCACGCCGCCTCCGCGAGGGCGTCCAGCTCGGCGCCCGTC
Source organism: uncultured Bacillota bacterium (assembly GCA_949287895.1). Taxonomy (GTDB): domain Bacteria; phylum Bacillota; class Clostridia; order Christensenellales; family Borkfalkiaceae; genus Borkfalkia. Next base: position 3,572 of record CASEIS010000001.1, on the reverse strand, counting down.
ACCTCGTAGTCGTCGCGCAGGGAGATGTGGGAGGCGGTCAGCAGCTTGCCGAAGGCGACAAGGTCTCCCGCCTCGAGCACGCGCACGCTCTCTGCGACGCGGGCGCACTCGCCGACGACGTGCCGCGCGCGGCGGTAGACGACGGGGCGCATATCCGCGCGGCAGGCCTCCAGCTGCGCGGGCGTGACGGCGGCGAGGTTTGCAACGTCGAACTTGCCGCGCACGGCTTCGAGCGCCTCCTCTACCTCCCGCCGCCGCTCGTTGTACTTGCTGGCGACCAGACTGTGCGGCTTGTTGCAGTTGGAGAGCACGAGCGCGCAGTCTTGCAGGTCGAGGGGGATATATTCATATGCCAGAGTGTCGCAGTCGAGCAAAATGGCGTGGCCCGCCTTGCCGTTGGCGGAGGCGAACTGGTCCATGATGCCGCAGTTGACGCCGCAGTAGTTGTTTTCCGCCTTCTGGCAGAGGACGGCGAGCTGCGGCTTGTCGATGGGGTTGCCGCCCAGCCGCGCCAGCGCGTACGCCGTGGCGACCTCGATGGCGGCGGAGGAAGAGAGCCCCGAGCCGAAGGGCACGGTGCACTCGTAGAGGATGTCGCACCCGACGAGGCGGTAGCCCGCCTTCTGCAGCTCGTCGGCGACGCCCGCCTGGTAGCTCCCCCACTTGAGCCCCTTATAGGCGGAGAGGTCGGCGAGGTCGAGCGCGGCGAAGTCGGGGATGTCCGTCGCCGCCACGCGCACGAAGTTCGTGCCGTTTTTGCGCACCGCCACGCGGCACTTTAAGGTGAGCGCCGCGGGCAGCACCTTGCCGCCGCAGTAATCGACGTGTTCGCCGATCAGGTTGACCCGCCCCGCCGCCGAATACACCGCCTCGGCCGGGGCGCCGAATTTTTGCGTAAAGATGGTACCGATGTCTTTCACGGTCTCGCTCCTTCTCTTTTCCGTGTCGTCTGCGCGGCGCGCACGGCGCGCCGCGCCTTTATTTTGCAGGCCGCCCGCCTCGCTTCCGACGGGCGCGCCGCACCTTTATTTTGCCGGCTGCCCGCCGCCTCACTCGGCCGCGACGCGCGCCTCGCCGGAAAGCGTTCCGTCCGTCGCCTTGAGGGTAAATCCCTTCTCACCCGCGCGCACCACGGCCATCGCCTCGCCGTAATAGGTGTCCGTTTCGGTGCCGAGGTAGCTGCGCAGGTTGAAGGGGCAGGCGCTGCCCAGCGCGAGCAGCTCGCCCCCCTCGACGCTGACGGAAACGGGACGGTGTTCGAGCGGCTTGACGGCGCCCGCCTCGTCGGTGAAGCGCAGCCGCACGAAGCAAACCTCGCCCGGCTTCGCCTCCTTCTTTTCGGGCAGGACGGAGAGCACCGTCTCATCCCCCGCCGTGCGCAGGGTGTGGCGGCCGATCTCCTTGCCCTCGCCGTTGTAGGCGACGGCAGTGACCTCGCCGTCGTAATATTTGGTCTTGAAGTCGAAGCGGCAGTTTTTGCGGAACTTTTTGCGCCCCACCTTTTTGCCGTTGACGTACAGCTCGACGGCCGCCGCACGCGCGTACACTTCGACCTTGGCGGGCTCGCCGTTGAGGCCGTTCCACGACCAGGTGGGCAGCGCGTTGGAGAACTTCCACGCCGAGGGGGAGTGGCGCTCCTTCGTATGGCTGACGGGCACCACCGCGATGTACGGACCCGCCTCGCGCTCGAGGGCGACGAGGGTGTACAGCGCCTCGCCGAGCGGCTCGCCGATGAGGTTGAGCCTGCCGCTGCCCGCCGAGATCCAGCCCAGCGCGCCCGAAGGTTCGGGGGCGTACTCCTTGTACTCCCAGCTGCCGATGGCCACCTCGCCGAGGTAGTCCATGCCCGCCCAGACGAAGTCGCCGATGAGGGAGGGGTGCGCCTTGGCAAATTCCCAGAACGTATAGGCGTCCGCGCAGAAGGTCTCGCTGCCGAGGATGATGCGCTGCGGGTACTTTTTGACGTCGTGCTTGTAGCGCAGGATGCCGTAGTTGTAGCCGGCGACGTCCATCGCCGCGTAGCACTCGCGCGTCTTGACGTCGCAGCCGTGCAGGCGGGCCATGTTCTTCATAAACGACGCGCCCGTGATGCCCGCGAGGGTGTTGAAGAACTCGCTGCCCACCTTCTTCTGCGGGTTCTCCTTCGCCTTCTTGTCGCTGTAGACGCCGAAGCCGAGGGAATGGAGCAGATTGAAGAAGATGTTGACGCCGGTGGTGACGGGGCGGTCGGGGTCGAGGCGCTTGCACACCGCCTTCATCTCCTTGAAGAAGGCGATGCCCTTTTTCTGCGCCGTCTCCGCGACCTCGTTGCCCAGCGAATACATGACGACGCAGGGGTGATTGAAGTCCTTTTCGATCATGTCGGTGATGTCCCGCTCGTACCACTCCTGCACGTAGTCGGCATAATCGTACATGGTCTTGTGGATATACCACATGTCGCAGTACTCGTCCATGACCAGCATGCCGAGGCGGTCGCAGGCGTCGAGCAATGCCTTCGAGCAGGGGTTGTGCGCCGAGCGGATGGCATTGTAGCCGTACTGCTTGAGCAGGCGGATCTTGCGCTCCTCCGCCTCTGCATAGCAGCGGGCGCCGAGGATGCCGTTGTCGTGGTGGATGCAGGCGCCGCGCAGGATGACCCGCCTGCCGTTGAGGGTGAAGCCCTCCTCCGCCGTGCAGCCGATGGTGCGGAAACCGAAGCTGCCCTCCCACGTATCCTGCGCGAAGCGGGCGCGGCAGGTGTACAGCGCGGGCGAATCGGGCGTCCACGGCTGCACGCCCTGCACGGTCAGGCGGAAGGTGTGCTTCCCGTCGCTCTCCGCGCGCCCCTCGGCGAGCACCTTGCCCTCCCTTTCGATGGAGACGGAAACTGCGCCCGCGCCCGTCGTCTTGACCTCGATCTCCGCCACGGCGGGCTCGAGGGAGAGGGTGCGGATGCGCACGCCGTTCATCAAAATGTGCTGCTTGTCCGCGATGAACAGGTCGACGGGGCGGTAGATGCCCGCGCCCGAATACCAGCGGCTGTTGGGCTGCTTGGAGTTTTCCGCCACGACGCGCACCTCGTTCTCCGCCCCGTAGCGCAAAAATTTGTCCAGCGGGACGTAGAAGTTGGTGTAGCCGTAGGCGCGGTAGCACGCCTTTTCGCCGTTGACGTACACCTCCGCGTTGCGGTACACCCCTTCAAACTCGAGGGTGACCTCCTTGTCCTTCCACGCGGCGGGCGCCGTGAACTTTTTGACGTACTCGTAGTCGTGCCCCTCGAACCGACCGGTGTTGGTGCCGCCCGCGCTCTCGTAGTTGCGCGGCTCGCCGATCATCGCGTCGTGCGGGAGGGTGACCGCCTTCCAATCGCCCTCGTTGAGGCGCCGCCACGCCCATCCCTCGTTCCATATGATCTTCTGCATCTTTCTCTCCCTCCGGGCCTCCGCCCGCATTTTTTTTACCGGCGGCCGCCCGGCCGAAAACGCCCCTCCGGCCCGCCGCCCGCTTTATTGCTATCATTGTACACGATAGCGCCCGCGAATACAAGAAAATATTTTGCAGGATATAGACATTTTTTTACATTTGACAAATTT